>NZ_JBSGTR010000009.1:0-141731 GCF_053607505.1 Rhodococcus sp. NPDC055112 | reverse complement strand
GCTCAGGCGGCCGCACGCCTCCGGCGCGCGTTGAGCACCGACAGACCGGCGATCACCGCGAACAGCACGGCCGTCGAGATCAGCTGTTTGCGGGCGTCGGCGTCGGTCAGCATCAGTAGGATCAGGCCGCCGAGCGCGGCCAGGGTGAACCAGCTCAGGTAGGGGAAGCCCCACATCCGGAGGCTGAGCTTGCCCTCGGCTTCCAGCCGCGGCCGCAGCCGCAGCTGCGAGACCACGATGAAGATCCAGATCACCAGCAGCGCGGCGCCGACGGCGTTGAGCAGGATCGACAGCAGCGAGTCCGGCAGCAGCCAGTTCAGCAGCACGCTGACGAAGCCGAAGAACACCGAGAGCAGCACCGCGTTGGTCGGCACCCCGGTCTTCGACAGGCCGCCCAGCAACGCAGGACCGTCGCCGCGACGGGCGAGCGAATAGGCCATCCGGGACGTGCCGTAGACGTTGGCGTTGAAGGCCGACAGCAGCGCCACCACGACCACCAGTTCCATGAACCCGGCCACGTAGGAGATGTGCGCCTGGTTCAGGACGGCCACGAAGGGGCCGCTCTGCAGCTGCGGAGAATTCCATGGCAGCACCAGCACCATGATCGCGATCGAGCCGATGTAGAACACGCTGATGCGCCACACCACGCTGCGCACGGCGGTGGCGATCGAGTGCTCGGGGTCCTTCGACTCGGCCGCGGCGATCGTCACGATCTCGATGCCGCCGAACGCGAACGCGACCACGAGCAGGCCCGCGGCGATGCCGGCGAAGCCGTTCGGCATGAAGCCGCCCTGGCCGAACAGGTTCGTGAACCCGACCGGGTCGGTGTCGGGCAGCAGCCCGAAGACCAGCAGCACGCCGATCACCAGGAAGGCGATGATGACCGCGACCTTGATGGCCGCGAACCAGAACTCGAACTCCCCGAAGTTGCTCACCTTGGCCAGGTTCACCACCGCGAAGAAGGTGACGAAGACCAGCGCGACCACCCACTGCGGCACCCCGGGCAGCCATCCGTGCACGATCGCCGAGGCGCCGGTGATCTCGGCGCCGAGCACCATGATCAGCATGAACCAGTACAGCCAGCCCATCGTGAAGCCGGCCCACTCGCCGATGCCGATGCGCGCGTAGTGGCTGAACGAGCCGCTGGCCGGGATCGCAGCGCCCATCTCGCCGAGCATCCGCATCACGAAGACCACGATGATGCCGGCGATGATGTACGAGATCAGCACGGCCGGGCCTGCCTTCGCGATCCCGACACCGGTACCGAGGAACAACCCGGCGCCGATCGCGGAACCGAGGCCCATCATCGTGAGATGGCGGACCTTGAGGCCGTGGCCGAGGTGCGAGGGGTCGCCCTCCTCGGCCTGGGCCGTGGCGGTGTCCTTTGCCGGGTCGCTCGTCGACATCGTCAGTCGTTCTTGTGCAACGCGGCGTTGAGCTCGACGCCGGTGCCCTTCCACGGCGCCACCTCGACGGCGCCGGACACCGAGTTACGGCGGAACAGGATGTTGGACTGGCCGTTGAGCTCCTTGGCCTTGATCACCGTGCCGTCGGGGCCGGTGACCTTGGTGCCGGAGGTGATGTACAGGCCCGCCTCGACCACGCAGTCGTCGCCGAGGGAGATGCCGAGGCCGGAGTTCGCGCCGAGCAGGCAGCGCTTGCCCACCGAGATGACCTCCTTGCCGCCGCCGGAGAGGGTGCCCATGATCGAGGCGCCGCCGCCGACATCGGAACCGTCGTCGACGACGACGCCCGCGGAGATGCGGCCCTCGACCATCGAGTTGCCGAGGGTGCCTGCGTTGAAGTTCACGAAGCCCTCGTGCATGACCGTGGTGCCGCTGGCCAGGTGCGCGCCGAGGCGGACCCGGTCCGCGTCGGCGATCCGGACGCCGGAGGGGACCACGTAGTCGACCAGGCGCGGGAACTTGTCGATGCTGAACACGGTGACCTGGCCGCGGGCGCGCAGCTTGGCGCGGACCACCTCGAAGCCGTCGACCGCGCAGGGCCCGAAGTTGGTCCACACCACGTTGGCGAGCAGGCCGAAGACGCCGTCGAGGTTGGCGCCGTGCGGCTGGACGAGGCGGTGCGAGATCAGGTGCAGGCGCAGGTAGGCGTCGTGCGCGTCGACCGGGGCGGCGGCCAGATCGGCGATCGTGGTGCGCACCGCGACCTGCTTGACGCCGCGGGCCTCGTCCTCGCCGACCAGCGCCGTCAGCTCGGCCGGGATGTCGGCGCCCTCGAGCACGACGGTGCCCGCCTGCGCGTGTTCGCCCAGCGTGGGCTCCGGGTACCAGGTGTCGAGGATGACCCCGCCCGTGGTCACGTTTGCGATACCGACTGCCGATGCTCCCTGAGTGCTCACGGGCAGTCAGGGTACCGGCACGACTGATTGAACCGTCATTCGAGCGCATCCCGTGGAAGGCTGTGCTCAATGACCGTTGTGCCGGACGGATGGATGTGGGGACGCATGCGTGGAATCGGATTCGCCCGCTCGGTCAGGATCGCCGCGGCCGGGGCCGCGGTGGCCGCGGCACTCTCGCTGCTGTCGATTCCGCAGGCGGGCGCCGCGCCGCTCTGCCCCGGCGCGGGGCGGGCGCCCGTGCTGGTCGGCAGGGTGCCGGGCGCCGCCATCGAGGGTGCGGCGGTCGACGGCGCGGGCCGGCTCTACCTCACCGACCTGCGCAGCAACCGGGTGTTGCGGATCGATAGGCCCGGTGCGCCGGCAGTGCCGTTCGCGACAGTGCCCGGCCCGATGGGTGGCGGCCTGGCGTTCGCGCCGGACGGCGGACTGCTGGTCGGCTATGGCGACGCCCGGGTGTTCGTCGGCGACATCGCGCGGCCGGCGGGCATCGTCAAGATCGACGTCGGGACCGGCGCGGTACACCCGTTCGCGGCCGGGCTCTCCGCGGCGAACGGCCTAGCGGTGACCCGCGACGGCACCGTGTACGCCACCAACGACCTCGCGTCGCTGGTCGGGCGGGTGCTGCCGAATGGTGTCGTGCAGCCGGACTGGGCGGTGCTGCCCAGCGCCAACGGCGCCGCGCTCAGCGGCGACGACCGCTACCTCTACGTCTCGCGGACCTTCGCGAACCCGGGCGTGAGCCGGATCCCGCTGGCGAACCCGGCCGCACCCGAGTCGATCGTGGACTTCGGCGGCGCCGACACCTTCGTCGCGCCGGACGGGCTGGTGCTGGACGCGGCGGGCCGTCCGATCGTGCCGACCGACATCAGCGGGGAGATCCTGCGGGTCGACGGGCCGAACCGGTACTGCGCGCTCGCAGGCGGATTGCCGGGGTCGAGCGTGCTGACCTTCGGTAACGGCGGCGCCGGGTTCTCCGCCGGACGGCTGTTCCGGGCTGGCTTCGACGGCGACATCTACGAAATCTAGGCGCTCCGCGCCCGTGCGCGGTTGACGAGTCCCTGGACCCGCTGAGCGCGCACGGGCGGCGAAGCCGCCATACAAACCGACCGGATGGTTTAGCGTTCGCGGCGTCATGTCCGCTTGAACCATCAGGAGGTCTACATGCAACGCTCGATCCGGTATCTCACCGGTCTGCTCACCGCCGCCGCACTGACTGCGAGCCTGGGCGCAGGCACCGCCCAGGCGGAACCCGTGCAAGTTCCTTCCTCGACCGCCTCGACCGTCGCTGTCGCCCAGTCTGGCAAGGTGGTTGCGGCAGGCATGAGAATCGCATTCGACGACAACCCGGCACATCCCGACATCTGCACCCTCGGTGCAGTTGGCACCGACTCTCAGAACAGGAAGGTCGGCATCACCGCCGGTCACTGCAACCCGTGGGAGAGTTTTCGGACTGTCAAGGGGCCGCTTCCTCGGGTCCACACCACTGACAACACGCACAAGGTCTGGGATTGGCGTGACATGGCCGCCGGACCCATCGGCTGGATCCGTTGGGTATCGGCCGATCAGAGCGAGTGCCCCACTGGAATCTCGGGATGCCTCGATCCCCTCATTTCGAAGATGGACTACATGGTCATCGAGTTCGCCGGCAATGTCACCCTCTCCAGCCAGGTGATGACGACTCCCAAGTACGGGCCCGACGCGAACGGGACCCCTTTCGATCCGAACAGTACGGTTGCCGGTCCGATCGAAGTTCCGTCCGAGCCCTGGTTCAAGATGAACGCGATCTACTCAGACGCCGCGGGGAACCCGACGGTGCCGGCGATCGGTCAGGCCCTCTGCAATGCCGGTTCCACCACCACCCAGTTCTACGCCCAGGCCGGCGATGCCAAGACCGTTCAGTGCGGCGGCATCGGATACAACGGCGGCGGACTGCTCTATACCCAAGCCGGCGTCAAGGGCGGTGACTCCGGTGGCCCCGCATTCGTCCAGGGTCAGAGCAACAAGTGGGCGGGTATCGCCTCCTGGCTCTGGCCGTTGGGAAATATTTTCTACCAGCACGTCTACACCTCAGCCAAGAAGATCCTCGACGACCTGAACCCGCGCGGCATCACGGGCAGCGGCTTCCAGATCACCAACAACTAGAGAACGCTCGCCGCCCGTGAGCACAAACGGTCCCACTGCGGGCCAAAAGGACTCACGGGCGGCGGAGCCGCCTAATCTGATCTGGTGACCCCGACGCCGCGCCTTGACCTGCACGCCGACCCGATCGAGCTGACCGCCGCCCTGGTCGACATCCCGAGCGTCTCCCACGACGAGGCGCTGATCGCGGATGCCGTGGAGGCGGCGCTGCGCGAGCAGACCATCGGCTTCGAGGTGATCCGCAACGGCAACGCGGTGCTCGCCCGCACCGACCTGGGACTGCCGAGCCGGGTGATGCTGGCCGGCCACCTGGACACGGTGCCGATCGCCGACAACGTGCCCAGTACGCGCTCCGTCGACCCCGAGCAGGGCGAGCTGCTGCACGGCTGCGGCACCGTCGACATGAAGTCCGGCGACGCGGTGTTCCTGCACCTGGCCGCGACGATCGAGGAACTCGCGCACGACCTGACGTTGGTGTTCTACGACTGCGAGGAGATCGCGGCCGTGCACAACGGGCTCGGCCGTATCGAGCGCGAGCTGCCGCAGTGGCTGCAGGCGGACGTCGCGGTGCTCGGCGAACCATCGGGCGGGTTCATCGAGGCCGGCTGCCAGGGCACCCTGCGGGTGCGGCTGACGACCTCCGGCACGCGCGCGCACTCGGCGCGATCCTGGCTGGGGGACAACGCGATCCACAAGTTCGGGCCGCTGCTTGCCCGGCTCGCCGACTACCAGGCGCGGTCTGTGGACATCGACGGCTGTGTCTACCGCGAGGGCCTGTCCGCGGTGCGCATCGCCGGGGGAGTGGCCGGGAACGTGGTGCCCGACGCCGCCGAGCTGGACGTGAACTTCCGGTTCGCGCCCGACCGCAGCGTGGACCAGGCGATCGCACACGTCCGGGAAGTGGTCGACGGTCTCGGCCTCGGCTTCGAGGTGACGGACAGCTCGGCGGGTGCTTTGCCGGGCCTCGGTGCCCCGGCGGCCGCCGCGCTGATCGGTGCGGCGGGCGGCCAGTTCCGCGCGAAGTACGGCTGGACCGACGTCGCCCGGTTCTCGGCGCTCGGCATCCCGGCCGTCAACTACGGGCCCGGCGACCCGAACCTCGCGCACAAGCGCGACGAGCACGTGCCGACCTCTCAGATCACCGAGGTCACCCGGGTGCTGCGCGGCTACCTCAGCGCCTGACCGGAACGGGTCCGGCCCCAGCGCGGCGGTCGCGCTGGGGCCAGAGTCGTCGAGAAGTGGCTAGCCGATGCTGAACGGCTGTCCCCACAGCGTGGTGCTGCTGGTGATGGTGTCCGTGCTCACCCAGACAGTGGCGTAGGAGCGGGCCTGGGCGTAGCCCGCGCAGCCCTCGACCCCGATGGTGGAGTCGGCGTAGGTGACCGAGCCGGACCTGCCCGTGAACGAGTTTGAGCCGGAGTGGGATTCGTTGCCGTAGCCGTCCTTGTCCTCCAGGTCGAGGAGCCGGATGTCCTTGGCCTGGCCGGGTCCGATGCTGACGGTGCCTGCGTTCTTGGCGGTCTGGCTGACGCTCTCGCCCTTCCAATTGGTGGACATCCCGGTGTCGGCGCCGCCGTTGCCGCCGAGGGTCAGCTGGCAGGCCACCACGTAGCCCGCGGTGATGCTGCCGCCCTCGGCATTCGGCCCGGTGACCTCGGCGCCGATCCGGCCGGACACCCACACGTTGCGGTGCAGCGGGGTCGCGCCCATCGACGGGGAGATGTTGGCGGATTCGCCGGTGCGGGTGATCTTGACGACGGTGCCGTCGGCCAAGGTCTCGGTGATCGACCCGTCCGGCAGCGGCACGAAGGTGTCGGCGTTCGCCGCACCCGCGGAGAGGAAGCCGAGCGCGACGGCCGTGGCCGCGCCGACGGCAGAGATCTGCAACCCGCGACGCAGGCCGGTCTTACTGGTGTTCATGAATTCCCCTTTGAGGGTTCAGAAGTCGAGTTGGGTGTGGACTGTGGACGGGCGGCGCCGCTGCTAGCCGATGCTGAAGGGCTGGCCGTACAGGGTGGTCTTGGAGTAGTTGTCGCCGACGATCTCGACCACGGTGTAGGAGCGGGCCTGGGCGTAACCGCCGCAGTTCTGGACCTCGAGCTGGGTGTCCTGGTACTGCAGGGAGTACTTGCCGTTCTTCTTGATGTCCTTGCCGGAGACGCCGACGAACTTGACCTGGCCGGCGGAGACCGGAATGGTGAGCGACCCCGAGATGGACGGGCCGGTCAGGTCCATCGAGGCGCCGATGGAGCCGCCGAGGCCGGTGATGTCGACCTGGCAGCCCACGATGTAGCCGGTGCTGATCCGCGAGACCCCGTGCGTGGACGAGTTGTTGGTGCCCTTGTCGTTGGTCGCCCCGTTCCAGGGGCCTGCCTCGGTTTCCTTCGCGATGCCCGTGACGTCCGCGGTGACCGTGCCCGAGACCCACGCGGTGCGACCTGCGCCGTTGGCGGCCAGCGACGGGGAGATCAGGACACTCTCGCCGGTACGCCCGACAACCGCTCCCGGCCCGGCCTTCTGTCCGTCCGGCAGCGGCACGAAGGTGTCGGCGTGCGCCGCACCGGTCGACATCAGGCCGATCGCCACCGCCGCAGCGGCGCCGACGCCTGCGATGCGGGTGCCCCGCACCCTGGACACGCTCTTCACACTCAATGCAATCCCCTCACAAGGAATCTCGACCGGGCAACTCGGACAACCGAGGCGGGCGGGGCATGTCGTTGCCACCGCGGACAAGAAGTTAGTGAAGGCTAAGCTAATGCGCAATCGCTTCTTCCGGGATTTGCCCGGTGAGTTGAGTCACCCGCGTCGGGATAGCCTTGCTCGCATGGCACCCGACAAGACGCCCGGCCGGGCCGCGAAGCAGAACACCTCGAAGCGGGGCAGTGCCTCGGTCAAGCACCGCGGACCGATCCTGCTGCGCCGCGATCGCAAGGCGGGCACGAGCACCACCGATCAGCGACTGCTCGATCAGCGGGGGCCGACCGACTGGGTGCACACCGACCCGTGGCGGGTGCTGCGGATCCAGAGCGAGTTCGTCGAGGGCTTCGGAGCCCTCGCGGAGGTGCCGCGTGCGGTGACGGTGTTCGGCTCCGCGCGAACCGGGTCCGATCACCCCGAGTACGCCGCGGGCCGTGAGCTCGGCGCCGCGCTGGCCGAGGCCGGGTACGCCGTCATCACCGGGGGCGGTCCCGGCGTGATGGAGGCCGCGAACCGCGGCGCCAGCGAGTCGGGCGGCTACTCGATCGGGCTCGGCATCGAGCTGCCGTTCGAGCAGGGCCTGAACGAGTGGGTCGACCTCGGCATCAACTTCCGCTACTTCTTCGCCCGCAAGACCATGTTCGTCAAGTATTCGCAGGCCTTCATCTGTCTGCCGGGCGGGTTCGGCACCCTCGACGAACTGTTCGAGGCGCTCACCCTGGTGCAGACCCGCAAGGTCACCCGGTTTCCCATCGTGCTGTTCGGCACCCAGTACTGGTCCGGCCTGCTCGAGTGGATCAAGACGACGCTGGTGGAGAGCGGCAAGATCTCCGAGAGCGACGTCGAACTGCTGCACGTGACCGACAGCGTCGAGGAGGCCGTGCGCATCGTCGTCGAGTCGCAGCACGGCGTCGACGCCGCCGAGCTGATGGGCACTGAGGAGGAGTGGTGATCTTCCCGATCCGCACCATCTGCGTGTACTGCGCCTCCGGGCCCGTCGACGATTCGTACCTGGCGCTCGCGGCGGAGCTGGGTACCGAGATCGGCCGACGCGGGCTGCGGTTGGTCTCCGGCGGCGGCAACGTCTCGATGATGGGCGCGGTGGCAAGGGCCACCCGCGACGCAGGCGGATGGACCATCGGCGTCATCCCGAAGGCGTTGGTGCACAGGGAGGTCGCCGATACCGATGCGGACGAACTGATCGTCACCGACACGATGCGTCAGCGGAAACAGGTCATGGAGGACCGGGCCGATGCCTTCATCACCCTGCCCGGTGGGATCGGCACGCTCGAGGAGCTGTTCGAGACCTGGACGGCGGGCTACCTGGGCATGCATGCCAAGCCGGTGGTCCTGCTCGACCCCGTCGGCCACTACTCGGGGCTGCTGAGCTGGCTGGACGGATTGCGTGACGGCGGCTTCGTGCAGCAGCGGGCCCTCGACGGGCTGCTCGTGACGTCCGGGGTCGGCGAGGCGCTCGACGCCTGCACCACCCCGTGATCGTCGGTGCCTGCATGCCACTATGAAGCCCATGACCGAACCCCACCTCGCGGCCTCGCCGACCCTGTGCGGCAAGCCGGTGGCGACCGATCGGGCCCTGGTGATGGCGATCGTCAACCGCACGCCGGATTCGTTCTACGACAAGGGCGCCACCTTCACCGATGAGGCGGCCATGGCGGCCGTCCACCGGGCGGTCGACGAGGGTGCGGACCTGGTCGACATCGGCGGCGTCAAGGCGGGCCCAGGGGATGAGGTGGACACCGCCGAGGAGATCCGCCGGGTGGTGCCGTTCGTGGAGGCGATCCGCGGCCGGTACCCGGACCTGCTGATCTCCGTGGACACCTGGCGCGGTCCCGTCGCCCGGCTGGCCTGTGGTGCGGGCGCCGACCTGATCAACGACACCTGGTCCGGTGCCGATCCGACGCTGGTGGAGGTCGCGGCCGAACTCGGCGCCGGATACGTCTGCTCGCACACCGGCGGCGCCGTGCCGCGGACCCGGCCGCACCGAGTCCGCTACACGGACGTGGTCGCGGATGTGGTCGACGAGGTGGTGACGGCGGCGCAGCGGGCGCGCGATCTCGGCGTCCCCGCCGACGGGATTCTCATCGATCCGACCCACGATTTCGGCAAAAACACCTTCCACGGGCTCGAGTTGTTGCGGCGCGTGGACGTTCTTGTAAACACCGGGTGGCCTGTCCTGATGGCACTGAGCAACAAGGATTTTATCGGGGAGACTCTAGGTGTAGAACTCGCCGAGCGGTTGGAGGGTACGTTGGCAGCGACAGCATTGGCAGCCGCAGAAGGTGCCCGAGTCTTCAGGGTCCACGAGGTCGCGTCCACCAGACGGGTGGTCGACATGGTCGCCGCGATCGTCGGCACCAGGGCGCCGGCCCGCACGGTCAGGGGGCTGGCATGAGGACGAGCACGAGCGGTGAGCGTGTCTGGTCGGAGGCGAACAGCTGGGACCACCCCGCGTGGAGCATCGCCGACCTGATCGCGGCGAAGGCAGGCCGGACGGTGTCCGTCGTGCTGCCCGCACTGAACGAGGAGAAGACGGTCTCCGCGGTGGTGGACACCATCCATCCGCTGCTCGGCAGCCTGGTGGACGAGCTGATCGTGCTCGACTCCGGCTCCACCGACGAGACCGCCGAACGGGCAGCTGCCGCGGGGGCAACCGTGGTCAGTCGCGAGCAGGCGGTGCCCGGCCTCGCGCCGGTCCCCGGCAAGGGCGAGGTGCTGTGGCGCTCGATCGCGGCGAGCACCGGCGACCTGATCGCCTTCGTCGATTCCGACCTGATCAACCCCGACCCGGAGTTCGTGCCGAAGTTGCTGGGGCCGCTGCTGACGGTCGACGGCATCCACCTCGTGAAGGGGTACTACCGGCGGCCGCTGCGGGTCAGCGGGACCGAGGACGCGAACGGCGGCGGCCGGGTCACCGAGTTGGTCGCGCGGCCGCTGCTGGCGGCGATGCGACCCGAGCTGACCTCGGTGCTGCAACCCCTCGGCGGCGAGTACGCGGGGACAAGGGAGCTGCTGTCCGCGGTCCCGTTCGCGCCCGGGTACGGGGTGGAGATCGGGCTGCTGCTCGACACCTACGACCGGCTCGGGCTCAGCGCCATCGGCCAGGTGAACCTGGGGGTGCGCAAGCACCGCAACCGGCCGCTGGTCGAGCTCGGCGTGATGAGCAGGCAGATCATCGGCACCATGCTCCGCCGGTGCGGTATCGAGGATTCCGGAGCGGGCCTGACGCAGTTCCTGGCCGAGGGCGACTCGTTCGTGCCGGTGACCACCGAGGTGTCGCTAGCGGACCGGCCGCCGATGAACACGCTCAGGCCGTAGGGCAGGGGTCACCGGGTTGCGGCGCATGTCGGACCGCCGTGACAGGATCGGATCATGTTCACGGTGCTGCTCTATCTGCTGATCATGGCGCTGGTCGGTGGGCTGTTGTTCCTGGCCGCCTCGGCGGTGTTCGGGCGCGGTGAGGAGATGGCCCCGCTGCCGCCGGAGACCACCGCCACCATGCTCCCGGCCGAGGGCGTCACCGGCGCCGACGTCCGCGCGCTGCGGTTCCAGCAGACAGCGCGCGGGTACAAGGCCGCCGAGGTGGACTGGGCACTGGATCGGCTGGGCCGCGAGATCGATTCGCTGCGGGGCGAATTGGCGAGCCTGCGCGAGACGCCGGTATCCGGGTCGGAGAAGCCATGAGCGGGGACGTGTCCTACGACAGCCGGACCCGGTGCCCGTGGGCGGTCGACGGGTCGGGATCGCGGATCTACCGCGACTACCACGACGAGGAATGGGGCGTGCCCCTGCGAGGTCGGGACGAGCTCTTCGAGCGGCTGTGCCTGGAGGCCTTCCAGTCGGGACTGTCCTGGATCACCGTGCTCCGCAAGCGGGAGGCCTTCCGCTCCGCGTTCGCGGGGTTCGGCGTCGAGTCTGTGGCCGCGTTCGGAGCCGACGACGTCGAGCGTCTGCTCGCCGATCCGGGAATCGTCCGCAATCGGGCGAAGATCGAGGCCTGCGTCGCGAACGCGAGGGCCGTGCTGGAGATGCCGGACACCGATCTCGACTCGCTGCTCTGGTCGTTTGCCCCCGAGCCACGCCCGAGCCGGTTACGGACGGTCGACGAGGTGCCCGCGGTGACCGTGGAATCGACGGCCATGGCCAAGGAACTCAAGCGCCGGGGGTTCAAGTTTGTGGGTCCCACCACGGCATATGCCCTGATGCAGGCGACCGGGATGGTCGACGATCACCTGCTCGATTGCTGGGTCGAGGTGCCCCGCTGAGCCCGGTTTCCGGTCCACATTCGATCGGAAACGAGACTCAGGTTCCCGGCATTCCTTGCAATAGGGAAGAATGGCACATGTGATCCCCGACAACAGCTGTCGGGGTACCGACGGTAAGCCTAGGCGCAGAGCTTGTCAGCGCAGATCTGGAGGGAGCAGGTAATGGCGGCCATGAAGCCCCGGACCGGTGACGGTCCCCTCGAAGCCACCAAGGAAGGGCGAGGAATCGTCATGCGGGTTCCGCTCGAGGGTGGAGGTCGGCTCGTCGTCGAGCTGACCCCGGAAGAAGCCGCCGCGCTCGGAGACGAGCTGAAGGGCGTCACCAGCTAACTCCTCGCAAGGTTCGGTGCGGCGCCCTTGTCGGACGCGAACCCTCAGGCATACGGCCCCGCTTGCCACCTCGGCTCGCGGGGTCTTTGCGGTGCAATCGACAGAGAGGCGGACCGATGCTGGCCGAAGTCGTCGGGCTGCTCGCCTGCCCACACTGCGGCGGCGGACTGGACGTCGCCGACCGCACCCTGCTGTGCGAACAGGGGCACAGCTTCGACATCGCCAGGCAGGGCTACGTCAGCCTGCTGTCCGGGGCCGCTAGGTTCACCGGCGACAGCGCCGAGATGATCGCGGCCCGTGCTCGATTCCTCGACGGCCACCATTTCGACCCGCTGATGGACGCGGTGGCGCGCGCGTGCGCAACCGATGTGCCTGCGGATCCGGCGGTGCTCGAGGTCGGCGCGGGCACCGGGCACTACCTCGCCGCCGTCCTCGATGCGATGCCCGCCGCGCAGGGCGTCGGCGTCGACGTCTCCAAGGCCGCCGCGCGGTGGCTCGCCCGCAGCCATCCAAGGGCTGGTTCGGTTGTCGCCGACATCTGGACCCAGCTGCCGGTCCGCGCGCACGCCCTCAGCCATGTGCTGTCGATCTTCGCCCCGCGCAACGCCGCGGAGTTGCGCCGGGTGCTGCGGCCGGACGGAACGCTGATCGTGCTCACCCCGACGGATCGGCACCTGCGTGAACTCGTGGACCTGCTCGGCCTGGTTCGGGTGGACGAGAACAAGATGGTGCGCCTCGGCGCCAGCATGTCCGGGTACTTCGAGCGGTCGGATCGGGTCGCCGTCGAGTACCCGATGACACTCTCGCGCACCGATGTCGACAGCCTGATCGCGATGGGCCCGTCGGCGCGTCACCTCGGCGAGGAGGCGAGGGCGCAGCGTATCGCCGGGTTGCCCGAGACCTCGACGGTCACGGCCTCGGTGACGATCAGCAGCTACCGCCCGGTTCCTGCTGCGGGCTGACGCCCGGTGTAGCCCTCGGCCGCGGACCGGTAGACCGCGAGGGTCTGTTTGGCGATCTCCTCCCAGGAGAACTCAGCGATCGCCCGCGCGCGGCCTGCCCGGCCCATCGCGGCCGCGCCCGCGCGGTCGGAGGTGACCGTGTTGACCGCCGTGGCCAGTGCGTGCTCGAACGCCTCCGGCTCGTAGGAGTTGTAGTGCACCAGCGTCCCGGTGACGCCGTCCTCGACCACCTCGGGAATGCCGCCGACGTCCGAGGCCACCACCGCGGTCTCGGTGGCCATCGCCTCCAGGTTCACGATGCCGAGCGGCTCGTACACCGAGGGGCACACGAACACCGTTGCCGCGGACAGGATTTCCCGGACCTGTGCGGTGGGCAGCATCTCTCTCACCCAGAAAACGTTGCGTCGCGCCTCGGACAGCTTCGCGACCGCCCGCTCGGTCTCCTCGGCGATCTCCGCGGTGTCGGGCGCGCCTGCGCACAGCACGAGCTGCACGTCCGGGTCGAAGTCGTGGGCCGCCGCGATCAGGTGGCCGACGCCCTTCTGCCGGGTGATCCGGCCGACGAACGCCGCGATGGGAGCGTCCGGATCGACGCCCAGATCGTGCAAGACCGAGGTCGGGCGCTCGCCGCCGAAGTCCGGGTACCAGACATCGGTGTCAATCCCGTTGCGCACCACGTGCACTCGATCCGGATTCACGAAGGGGTAGGCGTCCAGCAGGTCGAGCCGCATGCCGGCGCTGACAGCGATGACGGCGTCGGCGTACTCGACCGCGTTGCGCTCGGACCAGGAGGAGATGCGGTAGCCGCCGCCGAGCTGCTCGGCCTTCCACGGGCGCCGGGGCTCGAGCGAGTGCGCGGTCATGATGTGGGGCACCCCGTACAGCTCGCCTGCGAGATGGCCCGCCAGGCCGGTGTACCAGGTGTGCGAGTGCACCACGTCGGCCGCGCCCGCCGCCTGCGCCATCCGCAGCTGCGCCGACAACATGGTCAACGCGGGATTGGCGCCTGCCAGAGCGGGATCGGGCCGGTGCACGATCGCGCCCTCGCGGGGCTCGCCCATGCAGTGCACCTCGACATCGCACAGCCGCGTGAGCTGGGCCACGAGCTCGGTGACGTGGACCCCCGCGCCACCGTAGATCTCCGGGGGGTACTCCCTGGTCATCATCGCAACCCGCACGCGATAAACGTAGCCGCCGAGCCGACTTGGGGCTACCGCTGGCGGGGGTAGGGCCCGGCCGATAGGTTGGCAGGGTGAGGAGCCAGCCGCATGTGCTCGGAATCGTGCTCGCCGGAGGCGAAGGGAAACGTCTGTACCCCTTGACCGCGGACCGGGCCAAGCCGGCGGTGCCGTTCGGCGGGGCCTACCGCCTGATCGACTTCGTGCTGAGCAACCTGGTCAACGCCGGCTATCTCCGGATCTGTGTGCTGACCCAGTACAAGTCGCATTCCCTCGACCGCCACATCTCGCAGACGTGGCGGCTGTCAGGTTTCGCGGGGGAGTACATCACCCCGGTCCCGGCGCAGCAGCGGCTCGGGCCGCGCTGGTACACCGGCAGCGCGGACGCGATCTTCCAGTCGCTCAACCTGGTCTACGACGAGGACCCCGAGTACATCGTGGTGTTCGGCGCCGACCACGTGTACCGGATGGATCCCGAACAGATGGTCCAGCACCACATCGACTCGGGCGCCGGTGTCACCGTGGCCGGGATCCGGGTGCCGCGCAGCGAGGCGTTCGCGTTCGGCTGCATCGACAGCGACGAGTCGGGCCGGATCACCCAGTTCCTGGAGAAGCCGGCGCATCCGCCCGGCACCCCGGACGACCCGAACGTGACGTTCGCGTCGATGGGAAACTACGTGTTCACCACGAAGGTGCTGGTGGACGCAATCCGCGCCGACTCGGAGAACTCGGATTCAGACCACGACATGGGCGGCGACATCATCCCGGCCCTTGTCGCCGCCGGGATGGCCAACGTCTACGACTTCAAGGACAACGTGGTGCCCGGCGCCACCGACCGGGACCGCGGGTACTGGCGAGACGTCGGCACCCTCGACGCGTTCTACGAGGCGCACATGGACCTGGTGTCCGTGCACCCGGTGTTCAACCTCTACAACCGTCGCTGGCCGATCCGCGGAGCGGCGGAGAACCTGGCGCCCGCCAAGTTCGTGCAGGGCGGGCTCGCCCAGGAATCGGTGGTGGGTGCCGGCTGCATCCTGTCCGCCGCGACCGTGCGCAACTCGGTGCTCAGCTCCAACGTTATGGTCGACGACGGCGCGACGGTCGAGGGCAGCGTGCTGATGCCGGGCGTGCGCGTCGGCAAGGGCGCGGTGGTGCGGCACGCGATCCTGGACAAGAACGTGGTGGTCGGCGAGGGCGAGATCATCGGCGTCGACCTCGAGCGCGACCGGCAGCGGTTCGCGGTCAGCCCTGGCGGCGTGGTCGCGATCGGCAAGGGCGTCTGGATCTAGGCATCGGTCCGCGGCCGGTCGGGTAACGGTTCGATATGCCGGTTCGCCACGGCGTCTCGGATGAGTAACGAGATCTTCGTCCGCAATCTTTGATCCTCGTTTCCCTGGTGTAATGGAATGCTCAGAGACAGAATGGATTTCGACAGCGAGTAAGCCCTAACCCAAGATCCGCCGGCCACCCGTACCGGTTAGTCGCACGCCCGCGCGGGGGCCCAGAATTTTCGGGATGCGCGATGATCGAAGCAGTGTTAGGGCTCTCCGCGAGCAGAAGCGAGCCGGCGGCGCAACCCCGACCCGAGCCTGCGAAGCCAATCGACGACGACGCACGCGACGGTCGTGTCGCTCTCAACGGGCTGCTCGCGATTGCGACGTTGACACCGGCGCAGGCAGCGCTGCTCGTCACCGATGTGATCGATCAGCTCGAGCTGGTGCGGAGTCGGGACGGATACCCGATCCTCCGCAACCACGGGGTGACGGTGTCCGACCGGGGACAGCTCGCGATCGAGTGCACCGGGAGTACGGCGTCCTGGCAGGACGTGGACGATGCGGTGGCGAGTCTGCTCCGAAGTATCGCGACGAACTGTCGTGATCGCGCGCTCGCCGACCGGCTGGACGAGTCGATCGCCCGAACAACAGATCTGGCCGCCCTGGCGGACGGGGTCCGCGGAGCGGTCGCACCGGAGCTCGACCCGGCCACGGCGGGAAGGACGCGGTGCCAGCTCGCGGAGCTCGTCTCGGCGACCAAGGGACGGGCCCCCTCGGACGATCGGGTGGTGCCGGACCACGCGAGCCCGCAGAGCCCGCCGTCCCCGGCGGCCGGATCGTCGTTCGCCCCGAAGGGCTGGTATCCACCCGTCGCGAATCCGTGGCATCGCAAGCGGAGACGGCTGTCGCGTCGCCGGGGTGCACTCGGACTGATCTCGATACTGCTGTTCGTCGGGGTGGTGTGGGCGGCGCCCGGTGCGTGGTCGGAGCTGCGCCGTGGCTGGGATGCCCTTCTCCATCCGGTGAATCCGTCGGAGCAGAATCACATCAGTCCGGTCTCGCCGCCGCCACCCGCGCCCGAGGCCGACCAGGCGAACTCACCGACCGCGCAGGGAACCGCCGAGGCAGGGCCGGTCCATACCGGGCTTCCCGGCCGCGCGGGGCCGATCACCCTGGTCACCGCCACCTTCGCCAACGGGGAATGCGCGATCGGGCAACCGTGCACCATGCGGGTCGACGTCCACGTCGATCCCGCGGCGAATGTCGGCGCGGTGACCTGGCATACGAGCGTGTACGACCGATGCTCCGGAGCCGTCCATCCTGGCAATGACATCACCATGCCCGTGCCGCCGGGTGTGCAGCAGGTGTACGGCATCAGCAGGGTGGTACTGCCGCCCGCTCCCTCGCTTGCCGTCGCCGCGTTGACCAGCGCCCCGGCGGCAGCCGCGTCGGAGCCGGCTTTCGTGCCCGCCGAGAACGCAAAGTGCTGAGGTGGGGGTCGCATGCAGGCACACAAGCGCGAATCCGATCCCTGGCTCGTCGCGGCGGCGATCAGCCTCGTCGTTCTCGGCCTTCTCAACCTGATCGCGACAGGGAAGACGACCGATGCCGTACGGCACGCACTCTTCGCTGCCATCGGCCTCGGTGCGATGTACGCGATATCGCACCTGCGGACCAGCAGCCTCCGACGATTCGGTTGGACCTTGTTCGCCGCTTCGGTCGTCCTGCTCGCGGCGGTGCCACTCATCGGGATCGCGACCAAGGGTGCCCAGCGCTGGCTGAACTTCGGCCTGTTCACCGTTCAACCGTCCGAGCTCGCCAAGCTGGCGCTTGTCCTGGTCCCCGCGGCGATACTGGCGGGTGGGTACACCCTCGGCCGGTTCGCGGCGGTCCTGTTGATCTCGAGTGTGCCGATCGGCCTCGTCGCGCTGCAGCCCGACCTGTCGACCGCGGTGGTGCTCGCCGCGACCGTGATACTCATGCTGATCCTGGCCAGGGTGCCGCTGCTGCCCCTGCTCCCGCTGTTCGCGCTCGGGATCGCATCGTTGCCACTGGCCGTGCTGTTTCTCCGCCCCTACCAGCTCGAGCGCATTCACGTGTTCCTCTCGAGCGGAGCCGACCCACAGGGGTCGGGTTGGGCAGCGTTGCAGGCGGACATCGCGATCGGCAGCGGCGGGTGGTTCGGTCTGGGGCGTGAACCGTTCTACGACCTGAGAGCCGAGTACCTTCCCGAATCGGAGCACGACCTCGCCTTCGCGAGCCTCGTGTACGGATGGGGTCTGTTCGCCGGGCTGGCAGTCGTGGTCGCCACGATGATCATCGTGTGGCGGGCCGCGCTGGCCGCCCGGACGGCACGGACCCGGGAGGCTGCCCTCGTCGCAGCCGGGATCGGTGGGCTGTTCGGCGTGCAGGCCGTGGTCTCCATTGCGCAGAGCCTGTCGCTCCTGCCGCACACCGGCATGCCGATCCCCCTGTTCAGCTACGGGGGCACGGCCGCCATCGTGGGATTCGTCGCGATCGGGCTGGTGCTCGCGGTCCGCCGCGACGGCGTCACGCGTCCCCTGTGGGCCACCGAGTCCCGACGGCGTCGCCTACCCCGAGGAGTGTCGGCAGGTGCCGTCACGGTCACGGCGATGCTCCTCGTGCTGTCGGTGTTCGCGTGGCAGCTGCAGAGCGGTCGGGGCACGGAATTGCGCGCGATGAGCGACGTGCAGATGGAGCGGTGCATCCGCCTCCCCGCCGAGCGGGGTCACATCCTCGACCGCAACGGCGAGCCGCTCGCGTACAACGTCCCCGAGTACGCCGTTGCGGTGGTTGCCCGAATGTTCGACCGTGACGACGGGCCGGTGCGCGCCGAACTGGCCGCGCTGCTCGGCGTCACGCCGGAACAGTTGGCGGCGACACTGGAGAGCGGTGGCGAGGAGTTGGAGGTCGTACTCGGACGGGTCACCGCCGAGCAGGCTCGGCGGATCGTGGACGCGGGGCTCCCATGGGTGCTCGTGTACCCGACCGGGCGCAGGCACTACCCGCACGGGGCGTCGCTGGCATCCGTCCTCGGGTACGTCGGGCTCGCGGACCAGCAGGACATGGAACGCTGGCCGCACCTCGCCCTCGGATCACGGGTCGGCAAGGCGGGACTCGAGAAGCAGTACGACGCGCTGCTCCGCGGCACCGACGGCAAGCAGTGCATGTTCGTCGATCCGTCCGGGCGTCTGGTGGCCACCGGCGATCGGGTGGACCCGGTGCGGGGACACGACCTGCGGTTGCACCTCGACATGGGGATGCAGCAGCTCGCGACCGATGCACTGACCGACGCGGTACGCAGCAGTGGGGGCGACGTGGGCGCGGCGATCGTGATGGACGCCCGCACCGGGGCGGTGCTGACGCTGGCCAGCGTGCCCGGGTACGACAACAACGTCTACGGCCCCCCGGTCGACGCGGTCGCGCTGGCGGCACAAACCGAGGGGCCAGGGCCGGGACGGATGCTCAACCACGCCGACCAGTCCGCGGCACCGCCTGGCTCGACCTTCAAGATCGTCGTGGCGGCGGCGAACGCGAAGTACAACGTGCTGTCGCCGGACGCCCAACTCGCGGGCGGTGCGTCGTACACCTACGGAGGGCACACATTCGCGAACTGGCAACCGATGGGACCGAACAGCTTGATCGGGGCGATCCAGTGGTCGGACAACGTCTACTTCTACCAGCTCGCCGAACTTCTCGGCCCCGAGCGAATCGCGGCGACCGCAACAGAATTGGGTGTGGGCGAGGAATCGGGGATCGACCTGCCGGGTGAGGCCGCGGGCTTCCTCGGCACACCGGAGAACGTCGGCAGCATCGGAGGAACCTGGTATCCGGGATCGACGCTGCTGATGGGTATTGGTCAGGGCACCGTCAGTTCGACCCCTGTGCAGTTGGCGCGCTGGACGTCGGGCATCGCCACCGGCTCGACGGTGACCCCCCAACTCGCCGCGGCGTACGGGCCGGACGCCCTGCCGATTCCCACCGCGGACCCTCGTCGACTGTCCTTCGCGGACCAACTCGGCCCCGTGCGAGCGGGGATGCGGGCATCGGCCGCAGCCGGTACCGCCGGGCAGCTGGCCACCTTGCCGGTCGCGGCTGGCGCCAAGACAGGAACGGCGGAGGATCCGTCGGCGCCAGGGAAGGGCCTCAATGCCTGGTTCTCCGCGGTGGTGCCCTTCGACGCTCCCGAGATCGTGGTCTCGGTGCTGGTCCGCGGTGGTGGTTTCGGGTCGGCAACGTCCGGGCCCGTCGCCAAGAAACTCCTCGAGCGTTACCTCGCACAGCCGCGGGTCCCGGTGCCGAACCGCTGATCCCCGATCCACCGCGGGGTGGATCGGGTCTGATCAGTCGCTGTAGGCGGCAACCACTTCCGGGTGGTCGAGACAAGCAGTCGCACCTTCGGCGACGCAGGTCAGCGGGCGCTCGGCCGTTTTCACCGGGAGCCCGAATGCCTCTTCGAGCAGCTGCGACAGGCCGCGCAGCATCGATCCGCCGCCGAGCGCCAGGAGCCCCTCGGACATCACGTCGCCGATCGCCTGCGCGGGAATATCCTCCAGGCACGCGGCCAGTGTCTGCACGATCCCAGTCGTGGTCGGCCGCAGCGCATCCATGATCTCTTCGGTCTCGAGCGTGACCAGCCGTGCCCGGCCGGTCACGGCGTCGCGGCCCTCGACGACGAGCGACTGCCCCTCGGCGGTCTCGGGCGCGCCGACCTTCACCCGCTCGGCGGTGAGCTCGCCGACGATGATGTTGTGCTCGGTCCGCAGGTAGTGATACAGCGCGTTGGTCAGTTCATCTCCAGCGAGCCGGCAACTGCGATGCGAGAGCATGCCGCCGTAACAGAATGCGGTGACTTCCGAAGTGCCGCCGCCGATGTCGACGACGAGGTGGGCGCGGGGTTCGAGCGGGTTGATCCCGCAGCCGAGTGCCCCCGCGACCGGCTCCGGTATCAGCCCGACCTTGCGCAGACCGGCCTCGTGTCCGACCTCGAGCAGTGCCCGACGCTCGAGCGATGTGGCGCCTGCGGGAACGGAGATGACGCCCTTCGGCCGCACACCGTATCGCCTGTTCGGGGCCGCGCGCTTGATGACGGCCGTGACGAATGCCTGGGCCGACTCGAGGTCAACGATCACCCCATCGCGCATCGGACGAACGGGCGTGACTCCCATGGGATTGCGGCCGACCAGGTCCCGCGCGTCCATGCCGATCGCGAGAGCGTGGTGCGGTTCCTTTTCCCGAACGAGCATGAACGATGGTTCGTTCAGGACGATGCCGTCTTCGGGGGTGCCGACGACAGTATTGGTGGTTCCGAGATCGATACCAAGTCCGCTCACGTCGGCCTCCGAGAGGTGTTCCAGCGAGATGGTTCGATGGTACGCAGCGGCTTCGACGTTCGGTCGATATCGCGGTGACTCGTCACCACTCCGTGTTCAACTCCGTGGTGCCGGCCGATGACGGTGCCACTGTCGAGGGCCTCTGGATCTTGCCCGCGATCGGACGCAACGGCTCAGTGGACCTCCATCAACTCGGCCCACGACTCGACGTTCGGGTGGCGCTTGAGCAACGCTCGGCGCTGACGCTCGGTCATCCCGCCCCAGACACCGAACTCGACACGGTTGTCGAGGGCCTCGATGCCGCACTGGATGATCACGGGGCACCGGCGGCACGCGGCGGCCGCCTCGCGTTGGGCGGCGCCGCGCACGAACATCTGATCGGGGTGCTCGGCGCGGCAGAGTGCACGCTCCACCCAGGCGTGCGGCAGGGCGAGGCGCGGGTAGTCGCAGTCGGCGGGGGCGGAGCCCCCCGACTCCGATCGAGGGCGGCTTGTGCAGATCACGAGGCCTCATGCTGCCTCCGATCCAGTCCGTCCGGTAGCCGTTCAACCGGAAGTTGGTCAACTGTCCATCTCGGGGTAACGGTATGGCTGCGGCGGGACCGGGGGAGCCGGGCGAATCGGCTACCGGAGGTCTCGCCGCCGGAACGCGACCAGGCCGGCGACGAGCAGGGCCGCGTCGATCACCAGGAGCCACACGACAGGGGTGGCCTCGAATCCCGCGCCGGGCAACTTGGGCGTGTGGCTGAAGGGCTGGAGGCCCTGCACCCACTGCGGGACACCGGAGATGGAGCCGAGCAGGAACAGGGCGACGAACGTCACCAGCACGCCCCACGCCACCGGGGTGAATCGCGGAACCAGTCCGAAGAGCAGCACCGTCACGGCCGTCAGCATCCAGACCGCAGGCAATTGCACGAGCCCGGTGGCCAGCACCCCGGGTAGCTTCCCTCCGATATCGCCCGCGGCGATTCCGTAGGTCACCCCTGCCACCAGCCCGGCGGCGAGCAGGGCGACGGCCGGGCCCGCGATCGCGAAGACGATATGGCTTGCGGCCCATCGGATCCGGCCGACGGCACCGGAGGTCACGGACTCGGCGCGCTGCGCGCTCTCCTCGCCGTGGAGTCGCAGCGCCGAGGAGATCGCAAGCGCAGCGGCGCCGACGGCGAGCATGGTGAACGCGATCGTGATGAACGCGTCCTCGAGCGCCTGCGTTCCGCCGATCCGGCTGACGATCTCCCGGATCGCATCGCCGCCACCGAGTTCGTCGCCGATCCCGTGTACGACGCTGCCGATCAGCAAGGCGTACAGGCTGATCCCGACGGTCCATGCGATCAGCGTGCCGCGCTGCAGCCGCCAGGACAGGCCTAACGGGCCGCTCAGCGACCGCGCCGCCGTCGGCGAGCCGAGACGCTCGGCGATCACCCCGGCGCCGACGTCCCGACTGCGCAGCAGCGCATAGGCCACCGCGGTGAGCACGATCGCCGTGGCCAGGTGCAGCAGGAGCACCCACCAGCGGTCACCCGCATACGGGCGCACCTGCAGCGACCAGCCCAGCGGCGAGAGCCAGGACAGCGCGGCGGGGCCGGCGTCGCCGACGGCGCGGAGCGCGAAGGCGGTGCCCAACACGGCGAAGGCGATGCCGCGGGCGGTGCGGGCGCTGGTGCTCAGCTGCGCCGCGACGGCGGCGACCGCGGTGAACACGATCCCGGATGCCGCCAGCGCGAGTCCGAACGCGATCGAGCCCGCGTGCGGCACGTCGGTGCCGAGCAGGCCAACCGCGCCGATCAGCCCGGTCGCGATCGACGCGCCGAAGGCGACCAGCAACGCGGCGGTCAGGCCGGCGTACCGGCCGACGACGGTCGAATCGAGCAGCTCCGTCCGTCCGCTTTCCTCCTCGGCCCTGGTGTGCCGGATGACGGTGAGGATCACCGCGACGGCGATCAGCGTGTAGAACATCCCGGCTTTCCAGATGCCGACGGCGCCGAGGCTGTCGTTGTAGATCTCGCCGTACATGGCGCGTTGCGCCGGGCTTCCCATGATGGTGGCGGCGAAGGCCGCACGGTCGGCCTCGGTGGGGTAGATGCTCTCGATGCTGCCCATGTAGACGGGCGCCAGCGGTAGCGAGAGGAGCAGCACCCACAGCGGCAGCACGATCCGGTCCCGCCGCAGGAAGAGCCGGACGAAGCCGAGGGTGCCGGTGAAGTTCGATGTCCCGCGCGGGACCGCCGCGGCCGGATGCCGGGGGCCCGCGACCGTCGCGGTGCTCATGCCGACACCTTCTCCCCGGTGTGATCGGGCCCCTCGACCTGGTAGTGGCGCAGGAACAGCTCCTCGAGCGTCGGCGGCTTGCTGACCAGACTGCGCACCCCGGCGTCGCCGAGCACGCGGATCAGCTCGCCCAGGTGCTCGCTGTCGACCTGGCAGTGCAGCGTGTGATCGTCGATCGAGACGTCCTCGACGCCCGCGAGCCTGCTGAGATCGCCAGGGTCGCCCGTCAATTCGGCGCTGATCGAGGTGCGGCTCAGGTGTCGCATCGAGGACAGCGAGCCGCTCTCCACTGCCTTGCCCGACCTGATGATGGTCACCCGGTCGCACAGCGCTTCCACCTCGGACAGGATGTGGCTGGACAGCAGCACGGTGACTCCGCGGTGGGTCGCCTCGGCGACGCACTCGCGGAAGACCTGTTCCATCAGCGGGTCCAAGCCGGAGGTCGGCTCGTCGAGCAGGAGCAGTCGGGCGTTGGACGACAACGCCGAGATCAGCGACACCTTCTGCCGGTTGCCCTTCGAGTAGGTGCGCGACTTCTTTCGGGGATCGAGGTCGAAGCGCTCGATGAGCTCGGAGCGCCTGGCTTCGTCGATGCCGCCGCGCATCCGGGCCAGCATGTCGATGGTCTCGCCGCCGGTCAGCGACGGCCACAGGGTGACGTCGCCCGGTACGTAGGCCAGGTCGCGGTGCAGGGTGACGGCGTCGCGCCACGGGTCGCGGCCGAGAACCGTTGCGCTGCCCGCGGTGGCGCGCAGGCTGCCGAGCAGCACCCTGATGGTGGTCGACTTGCCCGCCCCGTTGGGGCCGAGGAAGCCGTGCACCTCGCCGGGCGCGACCTGCAGGTCGAGGCCGTCGAGGGCTCGGGTCTGGCCGAAGGTCTTGACCAGGTCGCGAACGTCGATGAGTGGGGTCATGGCATCTCCTCGGTCGGGGGTTCCGCGTCGGGATGGGACTTGGGGGCGCCTGCATCGGTGGCCAGGAACGCATCGAGCAGCGCGGAGTCGGTGAAGATCCCCTCGGCGTACATCTCGAGGGCGGGCAGGGTGATCTCGTCCGACAGGTCGCGGATGGCCGTGGCGTAGTCGAGCGTTCCCTCCCGGTCCGCCCGTATCTGCAGGTAGAGCAGCAGCGCGCCGACGTTGTTGAGAGTGAGATACCGCGCCCGCGCCTTCGGGTCGCGGCTGGCTCGCAGCTTGCCGGAGCGCACGCCGATCGCGAGGTACTCCTCGGTGTCGGCCACCATGTGTTCGAAGAGGGACTCCGCGAGCCGGCCGCCCGCCTGGAAGCTGCGCACCATGTACGCGACGACCGGCGCGTACTGCTCGAGTTCGCTCAGCGCCGCGATCGCACCAGCCGGCCCGGGAGTCGACATGGCCTGGGCCTTCTGCTCCCGGATGATCTCGAGGACGTGCGCGTCGCATTCGGCGCGCAGTCCGTCCTTGGAGCCGAAATGGTGATTGACCAGTCCGGGGGAGACCCCGGCCGCGGTCGCGATGGCGCGGACGCCGGTGGCGAAGCCCTGCTCGCCGAATACCCGGATCGCCGTGTCGCGGATCCGTGCGCGGGCGGTCAGGTCCCGGTCGGGGGTGGTCGAATCGGCCATCGCTGAACACATGTTTAATAGATTAAACACTCGTTCAGTCATCCGGCAAGGGGTCTCCCGTCAAGAGGCCGTAAAAACTCGCCGACGCAGGCGGGCGGCGGTGTCGCTACTCCGACCGCGACGCGCAGAGCAGGCCGTCGCCGACCGGCAGCAGCACCTTCGTCAGGCGGTCGTCCTCCGCGATCGCACGGGCGGCCGCGCGCACGGCCAGGGTGGTCGCGTCGCGCTGGCTGGGGTCGGCCACGCGACCGCCGAGCAGCGCGTTGTGCAGGACGATCACCCCTCCTGGCCGGAGCAGCCGAACCCCCTCGGCAACGAACTGCGGGTGGTCGGAGGGCGAGGTGTCCACGAACACCAGGTCGTAGGCCGCGTCGGCGAGGCGGGGCAGCACGTCCAGGCCCCACCCGTTGATGAGCCGGGTGCGGCCGGGCGCGATCTCGCCGGACCGGAACGCGTCCTTTGCGGCCCGCTGGTGCTCCGGTTCGGTGTCGATGGTGGTGAGCACCCCGTCGGCACGCATGCCGTCGAGCAGCCACAGCCCGCTCACGCCGGCGCCGGTCCCGATCTCGACCACGGTCTTGGCGTCGAGCATCTGGGTGAACAGGCTCAACAGCGCGCCGACGGACGGCGGAACCGGAGTCGCGCCGAGATCCTCCGCCCGTTCGCGTGCGAGCGTGAGGACCGCGTCCTCCAGGACCGATTCCTCGGTGTGAGCCAGCAGCTGCTCGGCGTTGTTGTGCACAAATCCGAGGTTATAGCCGACATGCTGCGGTGGAGTCGAGGCGCGCACGTGATATTGGCCGCTGACCCGCAGATTCTCAGCTGAACCTCAGGTTGCTCACACATCTCACACATTTGGATCAGAAAAGGTGGGTCCACACGAGATCGCTGACCGCCCCGGAAGGGGGTACCGGACGAACCCGGCGCGAGGGAACAAACCCGACATTGTGGGGGTTGTGCCTTTTGTTCGTATCGTCCTGTGCTCGCTCACCAGCTGTCCTTAGCAGGAGGTTTCCACAATCTCGATGGTCAACGCCGTACCCGCCTTCGATGCGGAAATCACCGAGTCGGTGCCGATGGGCGGCCCCGATGCCGCTGATCTGAGCGGCACCGCGGCCTTCGACGCCACCGGCGATCAGACCACCATGCCCTCATGGGACGAGCTCGTCCGTGAGCACGGCGACCGGGTGTATCGGCTGGCCTATAGGCTTTCGGGCAACGCCCAGGACGCCGAGGACCTCACCCAGGAGACCTTCATCCGGGTGTTCCGCTCGCTCTCGAACTACCAGGCGGGCACCTTCGAGGGGTGGTTGCACCGGATCACCACGAACCTGTTCCTCGACATGGTGCGGCGCCGCAACCGGATCAAGATGGAGGCGTTGCCCGAGGACTACGAGCGGGTCCCGTCCGACCGCCCGAACCCCGAGCAGATCTACCACGATGCCCGGCTCGATCCGGAGCTGCAGTCCGCACTGGACTCGCTGGCGCCCGAGTTCCGAGCCGCGGTGGTGCTCTGTGACGTCGAAGGCCTGTCATACGAGGAGATCGGTGCCACACTGGGAGTCAAGCTCGGTACCGTACGCAGCCGAATCCATCGTGGACGGCAGGCGTTGAAGGAGTATCTGACCGCGGTGTCGGGGACAGGGAAGATGACATTCGCATGACCGTGCAGGAGGGTTGGATGACGCAGGCCCGGAAACCGCGCCGCTTCAGCTCTACCGAGCATCTGGCCAGTGAGGCGATCGCGGCGTACGTCGACGGCGAACTGCAGATGAACGCCTACCTGCGCGCCGCGCAGCACCTGTCGATGTGTCCGGAATGCGCGGCCGAGGTCGACGCCCAGCACCACGCGCGCGGCGCGCTCCGCCAAGCCTCCGAGATCAGCATGCCCAGTTCACTTCTCGGCATTCTCAGCCAGATCCCGATGTGCAACCCCCTCCCGGATACAGACGCAACGGCACCAGGCCGCGGTCGTCGCTTCGCCGAACGGTCCGGCTTCCGGCGTCCCGACGGCAAGGCAGGCGCCGTGCTCGCGGCGATGGTCACGTCGTACTCGTTCGCGGCGTCGTGGCGCAGGCGGCGCTAGTCGCCACCGCGTCGGTGACCGCGGGATGCACCGCGTCGGTGATACTGGGATCCGTGACTGACGCCAACGAGGGGTACCCAGCCGCGTGAACTCGGATCCCACATCCCCGGCCGCCGGCGCGCGACCGGATGCAGCAGCCGAACAGGATTCGGCACCGCCCCGGCTGGCACCGCGACCGCTCTACCGTCCCACCGTCGACCCCGCGGCCGCCGCGGCGTTCGGGCGGCCAGACGGCGTCGACTCCTCCTTCGCTCCCGGCGCGGACCGCACCTCGGACCCGAAGGTCGCCGTTCGGCGTCCCGACCCGGTGCTCGCCGAGGCCTTCGGCCGCCCGGCGGGCGAAACCGATTCGATTCAGCGCGATCCGTCCGCGGGCGACTCCGACGAGGCGGCGGACGAGGTGCCCGCCGATCCGTGGCGGGATCCGGACGCACCGGCGCGACTCGGTTCCCCTGCCCTCGATGCCCCCGCTGCCGGGGACCTGCCACCCGCCCCGGCCCTCGGCATCCGCGACGTCCTGCTCGGCGAGCGCATCGCGCCGCGGGCGCTGGCCGCGCTGGCAGGCGTCGCGTTGGCGATCGGCCTGGTCGGCGGCATCATCGGCCGGGTGACGGCCGAGAATGTCGGCGCGCTGACCAGTCAGCGGGTCGAGCTGACGCAGTCGAGTGGCGACGACGCCGAACTCGGCCAGGTCGCGAAGGTCGCCGAGGCGGTGCTCCCGTCGGTGGTGTCCATCCAGGTCGCGCTCGGGGAGCAGTCCGGCACCGGCTCCGGCGTCGTGATCGACGGCGAGGGCTACATCGTCACCAACAACCACGTGATCTCGATGGCCGCGACGAACCCGGACGCGGCGACGCTCCGCGTCGTCTTCGCGGACGGCACCAAGGCGCCCGCGCGCGTCGTCGGCCGCGACACGAAGACCGACCTCGCGGTGCTCAAGGTGGATGTCGGAAACCTGACCGTCGCCGAGCTCGGCCGGTCCGCGGACCTGAAGGTCGGCGACGACGTGGTGGCGGTCGGATCGCCGTTGGGCCTGAGCAAGACGGTCACCAGCGGGATCGTCAGCGCGCTGCACCGCCCGGTCCGGCTGTCCGGTGAGGGCACCGACACCGACGCGGTCATCGATGCGGTCCAGACCGATGCCGCGATCAACCCCGGCAACTCCGGTGGACCGTTGGTGGACCGCGAGGGCCGGGTGATCGGGATCAACTCCGCCATCCGAAGCGAGAGCGGGGGATCGGTCGGCCTGGGGTTCGCCATCCCCGTCGATGACGTCACCGCGGTCGCGCAGGAGCTGATCCGGACCGGTGCCATGCATCATCCCGAGATCGGCGTGAACTCGCGGTCGGTGACCAACGAGCAGACCAGTGGCGCCGAGGTGGCCAACGTCAAGGAGGGCGGGCCCGCTCAGCAGGCCGGGATCATCGAGGGTGACGTCATCGTCAAGGTCGGTGGACGCGACGTGACCAGCGCGGACGAGCTGGTGGTTGCGGTGCACCAGCAGGCCGTCGGCCAGCCGGTTCCCGTGCAACTGGTGCGGGCGGGCCGGACGGTCGAAGTCCAGGTCACGCCTGCTTCGGACTGAGTGGCGCCGTCGGAGGGCAGCGGAATGCGATGTGAATTAGACACTGATGGCGGCGCGGATCGCCGCGGGCACGTAGGCTGACGCGGTGTTTGGCAACATTGGCTGGGGCGAGTTCATGGTCCTACTCGTCGCGGCGCTCGTGATCCTCGGACCCGAGCGGTTGCCCGGTGCCGTCTCGTGGGTGACGAAGTCGCTGCGCCAGGTCCGTGACTACGCGGGCGGTGCGACGCAGCAGCTCAAGGACGAGCTCGGCCCCGAGTTCGAGGATCTGCGCAAGCCGCTCTCCGATCTGCAGCAGCTGCGGGGGATGACGCCGCGCTCGATGATCACCAAGCATCTGCTCGACGGCGACGATTCGATCCTGACCGGGAACTTCGACGCGAAGCCGCAGAGCAGCGGCGGGCCCGGCGGCACCGCCCTGCCCCCCACGCCGCGGCGCGAATCGACGCCCCTCGCCTCCGGTGAGCGCCCGCCGTACGACGCCGACGCGACCTAGGGCCAGTCGACCGGAATCCAGTCGCTGGTCGCCGGGTTCCGGTGGAAAGCAACGAATATCGAACTCTCCTCGCCCGGGCGTTCCGGGTCGAACAGGACCTGTGTCGTGCCCTCGTCCGGTACCCGGTGCAGGCTGGGAACCCGCCGAGTGACCCACCGCGTGACGCCCTTGGTGTCGGTGAAGGTCACCGTCGCGTCGATGCCCGCGATCGACACCGAGCCGTCCTCCTGGGGGCTGTCGACGAGCACGTTGACGTCGGCGACCGTGCCCGGCACCCGTAGTCCGCGCACCAGCAGGCGGTCACGCTCCTCGAGTTGGGCGGACTGCCTGCGGAACCGGGACACGGTTCGTGACACCGCCGCGACGGTCGTCGCCAGCAGGAGCAGGGGAATCCAGACTCCCGTGTAATAGCCCACCCAGGCGAGCGGGCTCCACGGCGTCTCGGTCATGGTGATCGGGTCGATGGCCGCGCCGACCTGCGACGGTGGCCACCAGTTCAGGGTGGACACCACGAAGCCGAGGGTGACACCAGCCCAGCCGGCCGCGGCCATGACGCCGGGGCAGCGGTGCCGTCCGAGGAAGGTCGCGAGATCGTCGGACATCCCGACACCGAACAAGACATAGCCGAAGGCCGCCCCGAACGGCCACCAGAGCCACGTCGGCGCCTCGTCGAACCTCGCCTCGTCGGCGAACGTGGTGTCGATGGCGGCGTGCCGGAAGATGTCGGCGACGCAGGCCAGGCCGTATCCCAGCAGGGCCGCGCAGGCCACGAACACCGCGAACCGAAAGCAGAGCCACAGCAGGAAGGAGGGGCTGCCGCGCCTGGACTCGAGTTCGTCGTGCCGTCGCATGGCCGGATCCAGTGTGCTCAATGCCCCCGCCTCGTCCACCGTCAAGGAAGCCACACTGTAGCGCTGTTCCTGCTTCGGTGATCCGCGCATTCGGCGTAGCGTCCAGCCATGGGAACCACCCAGGGCGCCCGCCACCAGCAGTGCCACGCGGACGGTGACGTCTGATGCGCGATGTCCTCACCGAGCTGATGGCGATCTGGCGTGCGGGCGGGACCGCGGGTGTCGGCACGGTGGTGCAGACCTTCAGGTCGGCGCCGAGGCCCCCTGGCGCGGCGATGGTGGTCGCCCCCGACGGCACCGTGGCCGGCTCGGTCTCGGGTGGCTGTGTGGAGGGCGCCGTCTACGAGCTCGCCCTGGACGTGGTCGAGTCCGGCCGGCCGGAGCTCGAGCGGTACGGGGTCACCGATGACGATGCCTTCGCGGTGGGGTTGACCTGCGGCGGCATTCTCGACGTCTACGTCGAGCCGGTCTCGCGCGACACCTTTCCCGAACTCGCCGATGTCGCCGAGGACATCGAGCACGAACGCCCGGTGGCCGTGGCGACCGTGATCGACCACCCGCAGGCCGCGTGGGTCGGTCGCCGGATGATCGTGCGGCCGGACGGGATCGGTGGAACGGTCGGTTCGGCGCGTGCCGACTCCGCGATCGGCGACGACGCCCGAGGACTGCTCGCGGCGGGACGGACGGGGGTGCTCACCTACGGCCCCGACGGGCAGCGGCGGGGCGAGGGTATGCGGGTGTTCGTCGCGAGCCATGCCCCGAGTCCACGCATGCTCGTCTTCGGCGCGATCGACTTCGCCGCGGCCGTGGCCCATCAGGGAGCCTTCCTCGGCTACCGCGTCACGGTGTGCGACGCCAGGGCGGTGTTCGCCACGCCAGCCCGCTTCCCGACCGCGGACGAGGTCGTCGTGGACTGGCCGCACCGCTACCTGCAGTCGCAGGTCGACGCCGACGCGATCGACGGGCGCACCGTGATCTGCGTGCTCACCCACGACCCCAAGTTTGATGTCCCGCTGCTGGCGCTCGCGCTGCGGCTGCCCGATGTCGGCTACGTCGGGGCGATGGGGTCGAGGCGTACCCACCGCGATCGGCTCGCGCGTTTGCGCGAGGCCGGGCTCGGCGAGGCGGAGCTGGCACGGCTGTCGAGCCCGATCGGACTCGACATCGGGGCCCGCACGCCGGAGGAGACCGCGGTGTCGATCGCCGCCGAGATCATCGAGCTGAGGTGGGGCGGGGGCGGCGAACGGCTGACCGCGATCGAGGGCCGGATCCACCACGACGAGACCTCCTGACCGGAGCCCTTGGGCGCTTGACACCCCCGGTGGACCGGTCGAGTCTGGATTTGTCCCCATGCGATGCGAGGTGGATCAGATGCAGGTCCCTGGACCCTTTGAATACGAGCGAGCGACGAGCGTGGACGATGCGATCGGACTGCTCCAACGGCTGGGGAGCGAGGCTCGACTGGTGGCCGGCGGCCACAGCCTGCTCCCGATGATGAAACTGCGGCTGGCGAACCCCGAGTACCTCATCGACATCAACCCGCTGCACGACGAGCTGGGTCACATCACGGTGGAGCCGTCGGGCGTGCGGATCGGTGCGATGGTGCGACACCGGGAACTGCTCGAGTCCGCGGAACTGGCCGCGCTGTGGCCGATCTTCCGGGACGCCGAGCGGGTGATCGCCGACCCGGTGGTTCGCAACCGAGGCACGATCGGCGGATCGCTCTGCCAGGCGGACCCGGCCGAGGACCTCAGCACGGTGTGCGAGGTGCTCGACGCGACCTGTGTGCTGCGCGGACCGGGCGGCGAGCGCACGATCGGCATGTCCGAGTTCCACCTCGGGCCCTACGAGACTGCCGCGGCGGAGAACGAGATCCTCACCGAGATCCGGATCCCCTTCCGCGATCACGGGTCGAATGCCTACGCGAAAGTGGAGAGACGCGTAGGGGATTGGGCGATCGCGGCGGCGGGTGCCGCGGTGTGGCTCGACGGCCCGGTCATCGTCGAAGCGAGGATCGGTCTCACCGCTGTGAATGCCGACCCGGCCGGATTCGGCGAGGTGTACGAGTTCCTCCTCGGCAAGCCGTGCACCGACGAGGTCGCCCTCTATGCAGGCGATCTGGCGTCGCGGCACTGCGAACCGGTCACCGACCAGCGGGGGACCGCGGAGTACAAGCGGCACCTGGCCAAGGAACTCACCCGCCGCGCGCTGCGCACAGCGGCCGGACGGGTCCACTAGCGAGGGCAGGTCGGGGGACCAGGGAAGGACGAAAGACATGCAGGTGACGATGACCGTCAACGGCAGGGAGGTCACGGAGGATGTCGAGCCCCGAATGCTCCTGGTGCATTTCCTGCGAGATCAGCTGCGACTGACCGGAACCCACTGGGGCTGCGACACCAGCAACTGTGGCACCTGCGTGGTGCTGGTGGACGGCGAGCCCGTGAAGTCCTGCACGATGCTGGCCACGATGGCCGCCGGGCACGAGGTGCGAACCGTTGAGGGCCTCGAACGCGACGGCGAACTCGACCCGGTCCAACAGGGCTTCATGGAATGTCACGGCCTGCAGTGCGGCTTCTGCACCCCCGGCATGATGATGACCGCAAGGGCCCTGCTCGACAGCACTCCGCATCCGGACGAACAGGCCATTCGGGAGGCGATCTCCGGACAGATCTGCCGGTGCACCGGCTACACCACGATCGTCCGCTCCGTGCAGTGGGCCGCGGCGCACGAAGAGGGCGCGGCCCGCGAACCGGAACCGGAGCGCGGCACCGGTCCCACCGCGGCGAAGCCCGAGCCGACCTCACCGCCGCGCGTCAGCGAGCACGCCGGAGGTGCATCATGACCACCGTCGACCATCCACCGACCGGACCCGTGACGGACGAGTCGGACAACGAACACTTCGACAACAACAAGAAGCCGGTCGGGTACGGGCGAATGCTCCGCAAGGAGGATCCCCGCTTCATCCGCGGTCGCGGGAACTATGTCGACGACATCGTGCTTCCCGGCATGCTGCACCTGGCCATCCTGCGGTCGCCCGTCGCACACGCACGCATCGTGCGCGTGGACACGACTGCGGCGCAGGCGCATCCGAAGGTGAAGGCGGTCATCACCGGCGCCGACCTGGCCGAGCAGGGCCTGGCCTGGATGCCGACCCTCTCCAACGACGTGCAGGCGGTCCTCGCCACCGACAAGGTGCGTTTCCAGGGGCAGGAAGTGGCGTGCGTCGTCGCCGAGGACCGGTACTCGGCGCGTGACGCGCTCGAGCTGATCGAGGTCGAGTACGACATCCTCGATCCGGTGATCGACGCCCGCAAGGCGCTCGCCCCCGACGCCCCGGTGATCCGCACGGACCTCGAAGGAAAGTCCGACAACCATGTCTTCGACTGGGAGGCGGGCGATCCGAAGGCGACCGAAGAGGTGTTCGCCAGGGCGGAGGTGATCACCACCCAGGAGATCGTCTACCCCCGCGTGCACCCGGCACCGATGGAAACCTGTGGTGCCGTTGCGGATTTCGACGCGGTCAACGGCAAGCTGACGCTCTGGTCCACCTCCCAGGCGCCGCACGCCCACCGGACCCTGTACGCACTGGTGGCGGGGCTACCCGAGCACAAGATCCGGGTCGTCTCGCCGGACATCGGCGGTGGGTTCGGCAACAAGGTGCCGATCTACCCCGGATACGTGTGCGCCATCGTCGCCTCGCTGGTGACCGGGAAGCCGGTCAAGTGGATGGAGGACCGAAGCGAGAACCTGATGAGCACCGGGTTCGCGCGGGACTACATCATGCAGGGCGAGATCGCGGCCACCCGGGACGGCAAGATCCTCGCGATCCGGACGAACGTGCTCGCCGACCACGGCGCCTTCAACGGCACCGCGGCTCCGGTGAAGTACCCGGCCGGATTCTTCGGGGTGTTCACCGGAAGCTACGACCTCGAGGCCGCCTACTGCAAGATGACCGCCGTCTACACCGACAAGGCTCCTGGCGGGGTGGCGTATGCCTGCTCGTTCCGGATCACCGAGGCGGTGTATCTCGTTGAGCGACTGGTCGATTGCCTCGCCTATGACCTCGACATGGATCCCGCCGAGCTGCGGCTGAAGAACCTTCTCAAGCCGGACCAGTTCCCCTACACCTCGAAAACCGGCTGGGTATACGACTCGGGCGACTACGAGGTGACCATGCGCAAGGCCATGGACATGATCGGCTACGCCGACCTGCGCCGAGAGCAGGCCGAGAAGCGTGAGCGGGGCGAGCTGATGGGCATCGGCATGTCCTTCTTCACGGAGGCGGTCGGCGCCGGGCCCCGCAAGCACATGGACATCCTGGGGCTCGGCATGGCGGACGGTTGCGAACTGCGCGTGCACCCCACCGGCAAGGCCGTGGTGAGGCTGTCGGTGCAGACCCAGGGCCAGGGGCACGAGACGACGTTTGCGCAGATCGTCGCCGAGGAGCTCGGCATCCCGCCGGACGACATCGAGGTGGTGCACGGCGACACCGACAACACCCCGTTCGGCCTCGGCACCTACGGCAGCCGGTCGACGCCGGTGTCAGGGGCGGCCGCGGCGCTGGTCGCGCGGAAGGTGCGGGACAAGGCGAAGATCATCGCGTCGGGGATGCTCGAGGTGTCCGTGGCCGACCTCGAATGGGAGAAGGGTTCCTTCCACGTGAAGGGCGATCCGACGACGGCGGTGACGATCCAGGACATCGCGATGCGGTCGTACGGTGCAGGCGACCTGCCGGAGGGTCTCGAGGGCGGGCTCGAGGCCCAGATCTGTTACAACCCCGAGAATCTCACCTACCCGTACGGATCGTATTTCTGCGTCGTCGACATCGATCCCGGCACCGCAGTGGTGAAGGTGCGCAGGTTCCTCGCGGTCGACGACTGCGGCACCCGGATCAACCCGATGATCATCGAGGGCCAGGTGCACGGGGGCATCACCGACGGGATCGGGATGGCGCTGATGGAGATCATGGCCTTCGACGAGGACGGGAACTGCCTGGGCAGCTCGCTGATGGACTACCTGATCCCGACCGCGCTCGAGGTACCCCACCTCGAGACCGGTTTCACGGTGACGCCCTCGCCGCATCACCCGATCGGTGCCAAGGGCGTCGGCGAGTCGGCGACCGTGGGTTCGCCGCCCGCCGTGGTGAACGCCGTGATCGACGCGCTGAAGCCGTTCGGCGTCCGGCACGCCGACATGCCGCTGACACCCTCGCGGGTGTGGGAGGCGATGCAGGGCAGAGCGGCGCCACCGATCTAGCCCGCGGCCGGAGACCGGGCAGGACCCAGCACAGCGCAGGAGGGTGCGGGCATGGAGACGAACGCGCGGATCGCCGAGCTGATCGACCGCAGGCAACCGTTCGTGCACGCGACCGTGGTTCGTGCCGAGCCGCCGACCTCCGCGCGCACGGGCGACGAGGCGATCGTGTTGCCGGACGGCACCATCGAGGGATTCGTCGGCGGTCAGTGCGCCGAGAGTTCGGTGCGCAGGGCCGCGCTCGATGCCCTGCAGTCCGAGGAGAGCGTGCTGCTGCGGGTGCTGCCGGACGGTCAGGCCCAGTTCCCTGAGGCGCCGGGGGCGACGGTCGTCGTCAACCCGTGTCTGTCCGGGGGCGCACTGGAGATCTTCCTCGCGCCGCGATTGCCCGCCGCGCGGCTGTATCTGATGGGCACCAACCCCGCCGCGGACGCGGTCGCCGATCTGTCCCTGATGCTGGGTCTCCAGATCGAGCGGGTCGAGGAGGGCGGCAGGCCCGACGGCGCGGTGGCGGCGGTGATCGTCGGTCTCGGGGGGAACGAGGCGGAGTCCATCAGGGCGGCGCTCGACGCGGGCGTGGGATACATCGGGCTGGTCGCCAGCAGGATCCGCGGCGCGAGCGTGCTGGATCAGCTCGAACTCGACCAGGCCGAGAGGGCGAGGATCCACACCCCGGCCGGGTTGCCCATCGGCGCGCGCACCCCTGCCGAGATCGCGTTGTCGATCCTCGCGCAGATCGTGCAGGGCATCCGGCTCGGCGGGCTGGCCCACCGAAGTCCGGCACTGGACGCCGCACTCGCCGCCGCCGCACAGGACACGGTCACCGATCCGAACTGCGGCATGACGGTGACGGCCCGCGCGGACACCCCGCGAGTCGAACTCGACGGGCAGCCGTACTGGTTCTGCAGCACCGGGTGCCGCGACCGGTTCGTGAGCGAGCGGTCGCCGTGACGGTCACCGGCATCGTCCTCGCCGCCGGCGGATCCGCCCGGCTCGGCCGGCCCAAGCAACTGCTGGAGTACCGCGGCGCCCCGCTGCTGTCGGAGGTGCTGCGGGTCGCGCGCGAGTGCCACCTCGACCAGGTGCTGGTGGCCCTCGGCGGGGCGGCCGCCGAGGTGGAGGCCGCCGTCGACCTGTCCGGGGTGCAGGTCGTGCACAACCCCGACTTCGGTTCCGGCTGCGCCTCGACGATCTCGCGCGCGCTGGACGAGGTCGACCCGCACGCGCGGGGCATCGTCCTGATGCTCGGCGACCAACCCGGGGTCCGATCGGTGACGGTCGCGGCGCTGCTGGACATCGCGACGCCGGACGCGAGCGTGGTGTGCCGATACCGGGACGGCCGCGGGCATCCGCTCTGGTTCGGTCGCAGCCTCTTCCCCGAGCTGCGGACGCTGCACGGCGACAAGGGGGTGTGGAGACTGCTCGAATCGGGCCGGATCCCGGTGCTGGAGGTGCCGGTCGATGCGGAGATCCCGCTCGACGTCGACACCTGGGACGACTACCTGGCGCTGCAGGCGCAGGATTCTCGGTGAGCCATGAGCCAGCCGGGGTTCGCCGATCTCGCCGACGTCGTCGGGCGCTTCGACGCGCAGGACTACCTGCTGGACGAGGGCACGGCGTCGGCGATCTACCTGGCACTGGCTCTCGGGCGGCCGCTGTTGCTCGAAGGTGAGCCGGGAGTGGGTAAGACGACCGCGGCAAAGGCGCTCGCGGCCGCCCTCGACACCACACTGATCCGGCTCCAGTGCTACGAAGGGCTCGGTGCCGGTGAGGCCCTGTACGACTGGAACTACCAGCGACAGCTGCTCGCCATCCGGATGGCCGAGTCGCGCGCGGGCCGGCTGGACGAGTCGGACCTGTTCACCGAGGAGTTCCTGCTGCCGCGCCCGATCCTGCAGTGCGTGCGGCACCGGGGCGCCGGGGCCCCCGTACTCCTGGTCGACGAGATCGACCGTGCCGACGATGAATTCGAGGCCTTGCTGCTGGAGTTCCTCGGCGAGTCGTCCGTCACGGTGCCGGAGCTCGGGACCTTCACCGCGGAGCGACCCCCCGTGGTGGTCCTCACCTCGAACCGCAGCCGCGATCTGCACGACGCGCTCCGCAGGCGCTGCCTCTACCACTGGATCGAGTACCCGAAACCCGAACGCGCGGTGGCGATCCTGCGGCGCACCGTGCCGGAGGCGAACACCGCCCTGATCAAACAGGTCACCGAGTTCGTCGGCGACGCCCGCGGGCTCGACCTCGACAAGCCGCCCGGCCTGGCCGAGTCGATCGACTGGGTGTCGGCGCTCGCGGCACTGGGCGCGACCGAACTCGGCCGCGCCGAGGCGGTGACGAGCCTCGGTGCGATCGCCAAGACCCCGGACGACCGGGACTCGATCATCGCGCTGCTCGACGACAACGAACGCGATCGGGCCACGCCGTTTCCGGCGCCCGATGCCACCACATGAGAGGTCGAGGTCGATGAAACTGGAGAATCAGTTCACGGTGAACGCGCCGATCGAGACGGCCTGGGACACCCTGACCGATCTCGATGCGGTCGCGCCGCTGCTCCCGGGTGCGCAGCTGACGGGGCGTGACGGTGACGCGTACCTGGGCAAGATGAAGGTCAAGGTCGGCCCCGTGACGAGTGAGTTCTCCGGCCGGGCCGCGCTGACGGAAACCGACCGTGCGACGCACCGCGCCGTGATCGAGGCCAACGGCAGGGATTCGCGGGGCGCGGGCAACGCCTCCGCCACCATCACCGCGCGCCTGGTCGAGGACGGCGACGCGACGAGGGTGACCGTCGACACCGATATGAAGGTGGTCGGGAAGCTGGCGCAGTTCGGCAGCGGCGTCATCGCACAGGTGTCGGAGAAGATGATGAACCAGTTCGCGGCCGCGCTCGAGGCCAAGTTGGCCGCGGGGGCGCGGGTGACCGAGCCGGAACCGGCGTCCCGGGCCGAGTCGGCGGCCCGGCCCGGTGCGCCTGTCGTGGCGCCGGAACCGGCCAAGGAGTCCGAGCCGCTCGACCTGCTCGGGTTGGCGGGCCCGGCACTCGCGAAGCGGCTGCTCCCGCTCGCGGCCGCGCTGCTGGCCGGTGTCGTGGTCGGGCTGGCCATTCGATTCCTGCGGCGACACTGAGCCGTGGCCATGGGCGAACCGGCGCTGGCCAGGGGGATCGACCTCGCGGCCTTCTCCATCGCGCTGACGATGCGCCTGCGGGCCGCGCGGATCCCGGTGACCGAGGGCGCCGCGGCCGAGTTCGCCAGGGCGCTGTCGTCGTTGCGGCCGACCTCGATGTCCCGCCTGTACTGGGCGGCGCGCCTGACACTGGTGCGCAGGCAGGCTGACCTCGCCGGTTTCGACCGGGTGTTCACGGGCGTCTTCGGTGCGTCGCTGTTGGCGATGGACCCGAATGCGCACCGCGCGCTGCGTGATTCGCTGCCCGATTCCCACATCGCGGCGCTGGTGTCGCGCGCGGGGAGCGACTCGACGGAGTCGCAGGGCGTCGGACTGCCATGGGCGACGATGGAGGCGGTCCGGGTCACGCGCGACCGTGGTGAGGAGGGGCCGAGCCTGCCCCTGCGATTGCCGGGCCGTCTCGAGGCGGTGGAGGGCCTGCCGTTCGGGCAGTTCAGGGAGGATGAGCTGCGGGCCCTGCGCAGCTGGTTGGACCGGGCATCGGTCGCCTGGCCGCAACGACGCACGAGGCGCAGGCGACGCCACCCGGCAGGCAGGCGGATCGCGCTACGGGAGACGATCGCCCGGTCCAGGCGCACCGGTTGGGAGACCCTGACGATCGTGCGCACCAGGCCGGTGACCCGCCCCCGGCGGATGGTCATGCTCTGCGACGTGAGCCAGTCCATGCAGCCGTATGCCGACGTCTACCTGCACCTGATGCGTGCCGCCGTGACCCGTGGCAATGCGGAGGTCTTCGCCTTCTCGACGCGGCTGACCAGGCTGACCGCCGTGCTCGCGCACCGATCCGCCGAGGCCGCGGTCGCGCATGCCAACGACCGGGTGGTCGACAGGTTCGGCGGCACCCACATCGGCGGCAGTGTGCGCGAACTGCTCGCGTCGCACCACGGCAATGCGTTGCGTGGGGCGGTGGTGCTCATCGCCTCGGACGGCTGGGACAGCGACGGCCCGCAGGAGTTGGGTGCCGCGATGGCCCGCCTGCACCGCAGGGCGTACCGCGTGATCTGGCTCAACCCCCGCGCCGGGGCGGCGGGGTTCGAGCCGCTGGTCGGGGCGATGGCCGCGGCGCTGCCGTACTGCGACCGGCTCCTGGCCGCCGACACCCTGATCTCGGTGCGCGAGGCGCTGGAGGTGATCGGTACCGCCGCGTGGCTCGGCCGTTGAGCGGCGGACCTACAGGTGCCGCGTGGTGTCGATGCCGAGCGACATGCCCGCCAGGCCGCGCGAGCGGACCGAGAGCTTCTCGGCGATCTCGCGCATCGCCGTGCCTGCCGGGGAGTCGGGGGCACTGAGCACGATCGGGACGCCCTCGTCGCCGCCCTCGCGGACGGCCTGTTCGAGCGGGATCTGCCCGAGCAGCGGGACCTTCGCACCGACGGCCTTGGTGAGCCGGTCGGACACGGCCTGACCTCCGCCGGAGCCGAACACCTCCATCCGGGTGCCGTCCGGCAGCTCCATCCAGGACATGTTCTCCACGACCCCGACGATGCGCTGGCGGGTCTGCAGCGCGATCGCGCCCGCGCGCTCGGCCACCTCGGCCGCGGCCTGCTGCGGGGTGGTGACCACCAGGATCTCCGCGCCGGGGATCAGCTGGGCGACGGAGATCGCCACGTCACCGGTGCCGGGCGGCAGGTCGAGCAGCAGCACGTCCAGGTCGCCCCAGAACACGTCTGCCAGGAACTGCTGGAGCGCGCGGTGCAGCATCGGTCCGCGCCAGACGACGGGGGTGTTGCCCTGGGTGAACTGCGCGATCGAGATGAGCTTCACGTCATGCGACTGCGGCGGCATGATCATCCGCTCGACCTGCGTCGGCTTGGCGTCGGTGCCGAGCATGCGGGGGACGGAGTGGCCGTAGATGTCCGCGTCGAGGACGCCGACCGAGAGGCCGCGGGCGGCCATGGCGGCCGCGAGATTGACTGTGACGCTGGACTTTCCGACGCCCCCCTTGCCGGATGCCACGGCGTACACGCGGGTCAGCGAGCCGGGCTGGGCGAACGGGATGACCGGCTCGGTGGCGTCGCCACGCAGCGACTTGCGCAGCTCGGTGCGCTGCTCGTCGTTCATCACGTCGAGCTCGACGCGGATGGCGCCGATGCCGGACACGTCGGCGACCGCCTTGGTGACCCGATCGGTGATCTCGGTCCGCATGGGGCAGCCCGCGGTCGTCAGGTAGATCTCGATGTCGACGCTGGCGTCGTCGGACAGCGCGACGCTCTTGACCATCCCCAGCTCGGTGATGGGTTTGCGGATCTCCGGATCGAGCACCCGGGACAGCGCGCTACGAACGTCGGACTCGGTCACTACTGGCATGCCCTAATCCTAGGTGGGGTCGGCTCAGTGGATACGCGGCAGGGCGTCCGCGGTGGGGGTGATGCCGGTCGAGTAGGCCAGCGCCCATGCGGTCACGTTGGCCACGTAGGCCATCGAGTTGTTGTAACGGTGGATCGCCATGGTGGCCGAGCCGATGTCGCGCATGTTGGTCCCGCGGTCGCACAGGTACTTGGCGGTCGCGGCGGCGGAGTCGAACAGGTTCTGCGGGTCGATCTTGCCGTCGCCGTTGCCGTCGGCGCCGAACTGCGCCCAGGTGGTCGGGATGAACTGGGTGGGGCCGACCGCGCGGTCGTAGACGGTGTCGCCGTCGAGGGCGCCGCCGTCGGTGTCCATGATGACGGCCTGTCCGGGCAGGCTGCCGTTGAGGGGCAGGCCGATCACCGGCTCGAACACGTCGCCGTTGTCGTGGGCCTGGCCGCCGTTGGCGTGGTGGGACTCGACCATGCCGATGCCGGCGATCTGCATCCAGGTGATGCCGCAGCCGGGGAGGTCCTTGGCGAGCAGCTTCTCGGCGGACTGGTACGCGGCGAAGTTGACGCCGGGGATGCCGAGCGGTCCGCCGGGCAGGGGGGCGGGCGCGGGCGCCGGTGCGGGCTCAGGGGCGGGTGCGAGGACCGGGGCGAGATCCGGGGCGGGCGTGGCCACGGCGGTGGGCTCGGCCTCGGGCTGCGGGGCGGCGGGAACGTCGGCGATCGGTGCGGACTCGGCGGCGACCGTGAACGGGAGCGAGGGGGAAGCGCTTGCCGTGGTCCCGACGACGAGTCCGGCGGGAACGAGCCCGGCCAGCGCCACGACGGAGTTGCGGCGAAGGTTCGAGTCCTTCTTCTTGCTGTGGCGACCCACGGTGATCCTCCTGCGTCCCGGTCGGAAGCAACTGATTCGTTATCAACCGGAGACGAGGCTACCCGAATTCGAGATAGTTCCGTTACTCAACCGTGATTTGCGTTGTCGGAATTGAAGGATATCCCCAGTTCAAAAGGGAAAATCGACAATTTCGGTTAGGTCACGCCGAGGTGGGTCGGGGCCGCTGATGACTACCGTTTCGAGACCTTCGGGCGGGTCGGGTGCCGGGGGTTACTACCGCGGTCAGGGCGCCGGCGGGGGAGCCGGTGCCGCAGGCGCGGCGGGCGCGTTCGCGGGCGGCGGGCAGAAGATCAGGCACGGCAGCTCGGGCAGGCCGGGGATCAGCGGTGCGGGCGCGGCGGCAGGCGCGGCGGGTGCTGCGGGTGCGGCCGCGTCGACCGCGCGACCGCCGTCGCCCTCGCGGCTCGGCTCGGGTGGCGCGGTCGGCTCCGGCCGGACGTCCGGGATCGACCCGGGGGCGGGTGTCCCGCCGCCCGCGTACGCCGCGGACCACGCCAGCACGTTGGCCGCGTAGGCCATCGAATTGTTGTAGCGGAGGACAGCCCGGACTTCTTGGGCGCTGTCGCGCAGGTTCAGTCCACCCGAGCAGAGGTACCGGGCGGCCGCGAGCGAGGCGTCGAAGACGTTGTTCGGGTCGGTGGTGCCGTCGCCGTTCCCGTCGGCGGCGTACCGCGCCCAGGTACTGGGGATGAACTGCATGGGCCCGACCGCGCGATCGTGCTTCTTGTCGCCGTCGAGGGCGCCGCCGTCGGTGTCGGTGATGACCTGGTTGCCCGCGAGGTGCCCGTTCAGGACCGGTCCCAGGATCGGGGTCACCGTTGTGCCCGCCGCGTCGGTTCGGCCGCCCCCCGCGTGCCCGGACTCGATCCGGCCGATCCCGGCCAGGAGATGCCATGTCACCCCGCAGTCCGGTGCCTCCGCGGCCATCGTCGACTCGGCCATCCGATACGCGCCGAGCACCAGTTCGGGGATGCCGAGTTCGCTCACCGTGATCGCTGCAGGCATCGGCGACAGACGGGGCGCCAGCGCGGGCGGCAGCTCGAACTGGACCGGTGGGGGCGGGGTGTACGCGTGCGGTGCGCGGGCGGGCCTTGGTGCGGGCGGCAGCACCCCGACCGTGCCCGCGGGATCGAGGGCGTCCGGGGTCGTGACCACGACCCCGGCCAGGGCGGGTGCGGCGGTACCGAACGGCCCGAAGCCCAGCGCGGCGCCCACGACCGTGGCCGCTGCCCCGACCGCAACCATCGTCGCCGTCGACCCGGCCGCAAGACCCCTGATCCGCATGCGCCCACCCTTCGCGATGCCCGACCCACGAAATGTGACCCAGATTACATAGCGGAAACGCTCCCGGTGCCCCTTTCGGGTGGTGCTACCGCCGGGGTGGCCTCGGCTCCTCCTCGTCCTGGGGGGTCAGCATGGACTTGATCTCCTCGAGCTCGCGGCGCAGGTAGTCCCTGGTGGCCACCTCGCCGACGGCCAGGCGCAGCGCGGCGAGCTCGCGGGCAAGGAACTCGGTGTCGGCCTTGGTCTGCTCTGCCCGGGCCCGGTCCTCCCCGAGCGAGACGCGGTCCCGGTTCTCCTGCCGGTTCTGCGCCAGCAGGATCAGCGGCGCCGCGTACGCGGCCTGGGTGGAGAACGCCAGGTTGAGCAGGATGAACGGGTACGGATCCCACCGCAGCCGGACCGCGAACACATTGAGGACGATCCAGACGATCACCACGATGGTCTGGATGGCCAGGTACCGCCCCGTGCCCAGGAACCGCGCGAACCGCTCGCCGACCCGGCCGACGGCTTCGACGTCGATCTGGAAGTTGAACAGGCGTGAACCACGCGGTGTGTCGAGTCGCTGGCGTGCGCTCAGCGCCGTCGACTTGTCGGTCGCTGTCCGCTTCTCACTCATCGGCCACTTCCTGTTCGCGCCAGTCCTCCGGGAGCAGGTGATCGAGCACGTCGTCGACGGTGACGGCGCCGAGCAGGTGCTCCTCGTCGTCCACGACCGGGCCGCACACCAGGTTGTATCTCGCGAAGTAGCGGGTCACCGCCGTCAGCGAGTCGTCCGGGTCGAGCCGGGTGAGGTCGGTGTCCAGCACCCCGCCGACCAGGGTTGCTGGCGGCTCCCGCAGCAGCTGCTGCAGGTGCACGCAGCCGAGATATCGACCGGTAGGGGTCGAGATCGGCGGGCGGACCACGAACACGAGGCTGGCCAGCGCGGGCGTCAGATCCGGATTCCTGACCCGGGCCAGCGCCTCGGCGACGGTGGTGGAGGGCGTGAGGATCACCGGTTCGGGCGTCATCAGGCCGCCCGCGGTGTCGGGGGAGTGCTCGAGTAGCCGGCGCACGGGCTCGGAGTCCTCGGGATCCATCAGCTGCAGCAGCGACTCCGCCTCTGCGTCGGGCAGCTCGCCCAGCAGGTCGGCGGCGTCGTCCGGGTCCATCGCCTCGAGCACGTCGGCCGCCCGCTCCACCTCGAGGTGGGTGAGCAGGTCGGTCTGATCGTCGGACGGCAACTCCTGCAGCACATCCGCGAGCCGTTCGTCGTCGAGCGCGACCGCGACCTCGTGACGGCGTTTGTCGGGCAGCTCCCGGATAGCGTTGGCGACGTCGGCGGGGCGCATGCCCTCGAACTGTGCCAACAGCTGCGACACGCCCTGCCCCGGCAGGGCAAGCTGGGATTGCGTCAGGCCCTCCACGTGCTGCCAGTCGACGATCTGCATCGCGGTGCGGCGGGCCAGCCGGCCCCGGGGCTTTCGTACCGCGACCCGGGAGACCACCCAGTCCCGCGTCCTGGTCAGCTCGATGCCCAGGTCCGCGACCAGGACCTCCTGACCGGCCAGGTCATCGTGTTCGGGGTCGTCGACGCGCACCCGGCTGTCGAGCACCTGGGCCAGGGCCAGTACCTCGCCGGGCTTCTGGGTGAACCGGCGCAGGCTCACGTTGCCGGTCAGCGTCACCGAGCCGGGCTCGATGGCCGTCACGCGCAGCATCGGGATGAAAATCCTTCGCCGGGTGAGCAATTCGACGACCAGGCCGAGGACTCGGGGGCGCTGTCGACCGACCCGGATGGTGATGACGACGTCGCGGACGCGGCCGATCGATTCTCCGTCGGGCCCGAGCACCACCAGGCCGGCGAGCCTGGCTACGAAGACCTTGCTCACTGCTGCCATGATGGCCAGGCTAATTCACACTGGAGGTCCACATGCAGGTCGCGCGCCCGCGCCGGTCGATTCTTGCCGTTCCCGGCAGCAGCAGGAAGATGATCGACAAGGCCAAGGGATTGCCCGCCGACGAGATTTTCCTCGATCTCGAGGACGCCGTCGCGCCGATCGCCAAGGCACAGGCCAGGGCCGAGATCGTCGATGCGCTGAACTCCGACGGATGGGGTGAGCAGATCCGGGTCGTCCGGGTCAACGACTGGACCACCGAGTGGACCCATGCCGATGTCATCGAGGTGGTCTCCGGCGCAGGCGCGCGGATCGACGCGATCCTGTTGCCGAAGGTGACCGACGCGAGTCATGTGCAGGCGCTCGATCTGCTGCTCACCCAGGTCGAGCGGGCCAACGGGCTCGAGGTGGGCCGGATCGGCATCGAGGCGCAGATCGAGAACGCGATCGGTCTCACCAACATCAACGCCATCGCGACCGCCAGCCCGCGCGTGCAGACGCTGGTCTTCGGCCCCGCGGACTTCATGGCGAGCATCAACATGCGCACCCTGGTCGTCGGCGAGCAGCCGGAGGGATACGAGCCGGGCGACGCCTACCACCACATCCTGATGACGATCTTGATGGCGGCGCGGGCGCACGGGCTCGAGGCGATCGACGGGCCGTACCTGCAGATCCGCGACGTCGAGGCCTTCCGGCGCGCCGCCGGGCGGACCGCAGCGCTCGGATTCGACGGCAAGTGGGTGCTCCACCCCGGCCAGATCGATGCGGCCAACGAGGTTTTCAGCCCACGTCAGGCCGACTACGACCACGCCGAGATGATCCTCGACGCCTACGAGTTCCACACCTCGGCGGCGGGCGGCGGCCGCGGCGCCGCCATGCTCGGTGACGAGATGATCGACGAGGCGAGCGCCAAGATGGCGCTGGTCGTCGCCGGCAAGGGGCGCGCGGCCGGCATGGTGCGGACCACACGGTTCGACCCGAACTCTCAGTAAGATGGACATCGACCAAAGTGCAGTTCTCACGAGCTGAATCACCGATGAGGGAGCACAGACGATGACCAATCCGCTCGCACAGCCGAATCGGACCGGACGCGGCGGGCCGCTGCCGACCCCTCCCACCGGTTGGCCGATCGGTTCGTACCCGACCTATGCCGAGGCGCAGCGCGCCGTCGATCACCTGTCGGATCAGGCCTTCCCGGTCGAGGACGTCACCATCGTCGGTGTCGACCTGATGCAGGTCGAGCGCGTTCTCGGACGCCTCACCTGGGCGAAAGTCATTGGTGGCGGAATCGTTTCGGGAGCCTGGCTGGGTGTGTTCCTCGGCCTGCTGCTCGGACTGTTCACCGACAGTCTCCTCGGCCCGCTGGTCGCGGGAATCATCGGCGGCATCATCTTCGGGTTGATCTCCACCACCATCCCGTACGCCGCCACGCGTGGTCAGCGTGATTTCGCGTCCACCATGCAGTTGGTGGCCGGCCGCTACGACGTGCTGTGCGAGCCGAAGACCGCCGAGCGGGCGCGGGATCTGCTCGCCAAGTTGGCCATCTGATCGCTTCGGTCCGGCGCCGACCTCACGCCGCTGACAGGGCCTCGACCACCGCGGCGGCCGTGTCCGCCACGGCCTGGTTGTTCCCCTGTGCGTCCACCTGATTCGTCAGACTGTCGGTGAGGATGGCGAGGACAAGGGGAGTGCCGTCCTGGTCCCACACGACGCCCGCGTCGTTGACGGTCCCGAAGCTGCCCGCGCCGGACTTGGCCGCAGCGGTCCACCCTGGCCGCAGGCCGGCACGAATCCGCTTGTCCGATGTCTTGCTCGCGCGCATCCAGTCGACGAGTTGTGCACGTTCCGCCGAGCCGAGCGCGTCCCCGACGATCAGGGCCCGATATCCCTCCGCGAGGCCGTTCGGTGTCGAGGTGTCCCGCGGATCGCCTCGGAGTGCGGTGTTCAGTTCGGGCTCCCACCGATCGAGACGAGTGCTCTCGTCGCCGATATCGCGGGCGAGCGCGGTGACGGAAGGCGGCCCGCCGATCTCCTCGAGCAGGTAGTTGCCCGCCGTGTTGTCGCTCCTCGTCAATGCCGCTTCGGCAAGCTGCCGCAGCGGCATCGTCGTGCCGACAGCGGCTGCGGTCACGGGCGAGTTCTCGACCAGATCGTCGGGGTCGACCATGACCGGCTCCTCCAGCGAAGAGGCACCGGTGACCGTTCGGCGGAGCACCTCGGCTGCCGCGTATGTCTTGAACGTCGAGCACAGTGCGAACGGTTCCTCGCCCCGATGCCGGTAGGTTCGGCCCGACGCGGGATCGATTGCGGTGACCCCGATTCGCGTGGAGTATTGGGCCTCCAACGTGTCGAGGGTCGCGTCGAGCGACCGGAGTTCCGGTGTCGGGGTCACTGATGTGACGGGTGCGGGGTGATCCGCGGCGGCCGTGCACGCACCGAGCAGCAGGGGAAGTGTGAGTGCGAGAGCGAAGGCGCCGCGACGGCGGGCGGCGTGCCCCGGTTTCGGCTGAACTCGAAGTCTGGTCATGAACCCAATGTCGTGATCGTCCGCGACAGGCGCAAAGACGGACGCGCCGCCGCCGCCAGTCGACATGACTATCCCCCCAGTTCGGGGACGCCTTTTGTGTCGGGCAACTCGTCATGGGCGGCTGACGGCCCCGGATCGGCTGGTTCAATGGCGGCCATGGATCTGCTCCGCCATCTGAGCTTCTTTGTCGCCGTTGCGGAGGAGGGGCATTTCGGAAATGCCGCGTCGCGGTTGGGGATGACGCAGCCACCGTTGTCGCAGGGGATGCGGCGCCTCGAGCAGAGGCTGGGCACCAATCTCGTCCATCGCGGTGCCCGCGGCGTCGTCCTCACGGACGCTGGATGTCAATTACTGCCTCGGGCAAGGCTTCTCGTCTCAGATGCCGCCCGATTCGAGGACGAGGCCCAGCGCATCGCGGGCGGGGACGACCGGACGGTGAGGTGGGGTGTCATCCCCTCGCTCGGCGACGAGGTGGTGGTGCGGTGTGTCCGTGCGCTCCGAGGAGCCGACGGGGCCAGGCCAACGAGGATCGTCACAACCACGGCCACCACCACCGAACTCGTGGAGAGTGTCCGGGCCGGGAGCCTGGATGTCGCGGTGGTCGAGCACCCGGCCCTGCTCACCGGCCTCGACAGTGGGCCTGTCCTGAAGATTCGGCGCTGGGTCGTGGTGCAGGAGGACCACCCTGTCGGCGCCGCGAAGAAGGCGCAGGTCCGGATGCTCAGGGGGCTGACATTGTGCACGGGTCAACGGTCGGACAATCCTCCTGCCCACGATCTGTTCGTCGACATGTGGAGGGCGCGAGGGGTCGATCCGGAGGTGATCGTCTCGACAGGTACCCGGGATCTGCTCACCCAGGTCGCGGCCGGTGGGTGTTTCGGGGTGACGACGACAACTCCGACGGCGATGCCGGGCGTGAGGTGGGTCGACATGGTTCGTGAAGACATCGCGCTTCGGCTCCGGATCGTCTGGCGATCGGGTTCCGAGTTCTCACCTGCGGCCAGGGAACTGGATCGGGTGCTCCTCAAGGCGGGGCGATGAGGACGGCCACCGAGAAGCGGATCCGCGACGTGTTCGCCGACGCCGGTTGTACCGGTTGGCTGCACGCCCGTCGTGTCGGAGAACAGCGGGTCGACGACGGTGATGACGTCTCGGTCGAGGCCGACGATCTCGTCGTGACGGCATCCGTCTACAAGCTTCCCCTCCTGGTCGCGTTGTGCGGGGAGTTCGACACGGGTGCCCTCTCGCCCACGGCGACGGTGCGTGTCAACCCCGCGGACTGCACGCCGGGGCCGACCGGGGTGTCGATCTTCCTGGACCCCGTGGTGATGAGTTGGCGTGATCTCGCCCTGTCGATGATGACCGTGTCCGACAACGCCGCGGCGGATCTCATCCTCGGGAGGGTTGGCCTCGATGGAATCGATCGGGTCCTCACCGAACTCGGACTGAGTCGCACGCGGATCATCGGCGGTACAGCGGATGTCCACCGGGCCCTGCTCGTGGAGTCGCAGGCACACACGACGAGAGAAGCGTTCGATGCGCTGGCCGACAACGACGAGGCGTGGGCGGCCTCGGCCTACGATCCGGCGTTCACGAGTGCGACCACGCCCCGGGAGATGACGTCGCTCCTCGACGCGATCTGGACGGGCAGGGCGGTGTCCGCGGCTCAGACCGAGTTCATCAGGGAGGTCATGGCCAGGCAGATCTGGCCGCACCGGATCCGTTCCGGATTTCCCTATGCGGGGGTCACGGTGGCGGGCAAGACCGGGACGATCGGGGCGATCCGCAACGAGGTGGCAGTGGTGGGCTTCCCTGGCGAGACTCCCGTTGCCGTGGCTGTTTTCACGCGGGCGGCGCGTGCCGATCCGGTCCTGCCCGTGGTCGATCAGGCAATCGGACGGGCCGCCCACATCGCGGTGACCGAACTTCGTTCCGGCCGCGTCGAGTGAGAGCGCAGTGAGCCGGATTCTGTGGTGCGGTGTCCTACCCTTGGTGCGGCGGTGGAAGTCCTTCGGCGGTAGGGGAGTGCAATGTCAGCGGGGTTAGAGGCCAGGCGTGAACGATTGTCCCGCAGGGCACTGAGCCGCGCGACGCTGGAACGGCAGCACCTGTTGCGCCGCACCGGCGACAACGCGCTCGAGGTGATCGGGCACCTGTACGGACTGCAGGCGCAGGCGCCGATGGCCCCCTACTTCGCGTTGTGGACTCGTATCAAGGGATTTCGGCCCGCCGACCTGTCCTCGTTGATCGAGAGCCGGGACGTCGTCCGGATAGCGATCATGCGAGGCACGGTGCACGCGGTCACCGCGGCCGATGCCCTCGCGCTGCGACCGTGGGTGCGGCCGATCATGGATGCGGACCTGCGGACGAACACCCTGCACAAGGACGCTCTCGTCGGGATGGACTTCGCGGCGTTGACGGACTGGAGCCGGGCGACGCTCGAGCACACCCCACTGAGCCTGGCCGATCTGCGACCGCTGCTGGCCGAGCGTTGGCCGGACCGCGACCCGGCGGCCCTCGCGCATGCGGTCCGGGCTCTGCTCCCGCTCGTACAGGTGCCCCCGCGGGGGATCTGGGGCCGGTCCGGTCAGCCGGTCTGCACCACCCTGGAGCGGTGGACGGACGCGCCGCTGTCCGAACCCGTGCCGGACGAGATCATCCTGCGCTACCTGGCCGCCTACGGTCCGGCGTCGGTCGCGGACGCCCAGGCCTGGTCCGGACTGACCAGGCTGGGGGAGGTGTTCGACCGACTCCGTCCGGGGTTGCGGGTGTTCGTCGACGAGGACGGCGCCGAACTGTTCGACCTGCCCGACGCCCCGCGGCCGGACCCGGCGGGCAGCCTGCCGCCGCGGATCCTGGCGCCGTTCGACAGCGTCCTGCTGGGCCACGCGAACCGGAGCCGGGTGCTCGCCGACGAGCACCGCAAGGTGGTGTTCACCGTGAACGGGATCGTCAAGCCGACGGTCCTGGTCGGCGGTCAGGTCGCCGGATTCGTCACGGTCACCGCCAAGAAGCGTTCCGCGGCCGTCGAGATCGCGACATTCGCCCCGCTCGCGAAGGGCGCCACGTCCGCGCTCGAGGCAGAGGCGCAGCGGTTGCTGGAGTTCGCACACCCCGACGCCGACGACCACGACGTCCGGTTCACGGCCGTGCGGTAACCGTCTCCGCGATCGACGACTCGTCCGCTGCGGGAAGGTCATTGCTCGATTCCTCGGCCGCTCCACCCCTCGAGATCCGCCGCGCGAGCGCGTGGACCGCGCCGACGAACAGCCCGACGATCGCGCCCCAGAGCAGCGACACGAGCGCGCCGCCGACGAGCGAGGCCAGGTAGGCGCCCGGACCCTCCTGCAGCACGAAACTCAGGTACACCGTGCGGATCAGGTTGCCGGCGAGGATGCCGATCACGGTGGCGCCAAGGCCCGCCGAGAAGGCGCGCCCGACGCCGCCGCCGGGGTGCCTGCGCGCGGAATTCACCAGCCGCATCCAGACGACGGCGAGCATCACGAGCGCGGCGGCGCAATCGACGAGCCAGTTGGTGGTGGTCGTCTCGCCGAGCGGGAACAGTCGCAGAGCCGGGATGCCGAACGGCAGCCCGATCGCGCTCGGGACGAGGAGTTCCGGGAGCCGGGTCAGCACGGCACCGGTGATCGACCAGACCCCGAACAGGACCGAGATCACGGCGAGCGTCGCGACGGCAGGCCACGGGGTGCGAATATCGGGCTCTACCTGCGGATTCACCGAATCGGCAGCGCTGGCGTCAGACATGCCGCAACATTAACGGGATCGAATGGACCAAGCGTCCAGAATCATGCAGAAAGTCGGGTGTGAGTCCAGTGCGGCCAATCAGAGTGGTGTCCCTCGTTGCGGCCGGTGCGCTCGTCCTCGCCGGTGGTGTCGGCGCGGTGCTCCGCGCCGACCCGGCGCCTGCCGAGTCGTACCTGACCGACGACCAGGGGCGCTCGCTCGTCCTCCGTGGATTCAACACGGCGTCCAGCGCGAAGAGCACCCCGGACGGCATGCCCGACTTCGCCGAGGCCGACCTCGAACGTGAACACGCGGACATGGGCACGAACTTCGTCCGGTTCCTGATCTCGTGGCGGTCGGTGGAGCCGGAGCCCGGCGTCTACAGCCAGGAGTACCTGGACCGGGTGGAGGAGCGCGTCGGTTGGTACGCGGACCGCGGCTACCACGTCATGCTCGACATGCACCAGGACCTCTGGTCGGGCGCGATCACCCCGGACGGCAAGACCGGCAACGGCGCCCCCGCATGGGCCACATACATGGACGGGTTGCCGGTCGGATCGCACGACATGTGGGAGCAGTACTACCTCGACCCCGGCGTGATCCGGGCCTTCGACAACTTCTGGAACACCACCGGCGAGCACCCCGAGCTCTCCGAGCACTATGCGAACGCGTGGCGGGCGGTGGCCGAGCGATTCGCCGACCATCCCGCCGTCGTCGCCTACGACCTGATGAACGAGCCATACGGCGGTACCTTGCAGGGCCCCGTCTTCGAGGCCGGGCCGCTCACGGCGCTCTACCAGAAGTCGACCGACGCGATCCGCACCGTCGACCAGGACACCTGGGTCTGCGTGGCACCGCAGGCGATGGGCACGAACTGGGGTACCCCGAGCGGCCTCGGCGCGATCACCGACAACCGTCAGGGCGACCAGCGGATCGCCTACTGCCCACACATCTATCCGCTGCCGATGGATCTCGGCGGGGGCTACGAGGGCACCTCCCGCGACCTGGTCGACGCGACGGTCGACTCGTGGCGCGGCAACACCGTGCGCACGGCGGCGGCCCTCGGCGACGCCCCGATCATCCTGGGCGAGTTCGGGCTCGACACCACGCTCCCCGGCGCGCTCGACTACGTGGACCGGATCTACGCCACCGCGGAGGAGATCGGCGCAGGCGTGAGCTATTGGTCGCGCGATCCGGGGCCATGGGGTCCGTACGCCGAGGACGGCACGGCCAGGAACCTCGTTCCCGTGCTGGACACGCCGTACCCTCGCGCGGTCGCCGGGACGCCCGTCTCCTGGGCGGCATCCGCGGATCGGCTGGAGCTCACCTTCCGTCCCGACCACGATGTCTCGGCACCGACCGAGATCTACCTGCCGCGGCGCGGCTTCCCGGCAGGCGTGACGGTCGACGGCGGCGAGGTGCTGGCCTGGGATCAGCAAACCCGGCTGCTCGCGCTCCAGCGGCCGCAGTCGCGCGAGGACGTCACCGTGACGCTCACCCCGGCGCCCTGATCGGAGCGAATCGGCGGTTGGGTGTTAGATGAACGGGTGAGTGACAGCGTCATCGCCTCCGTCCGTGCGCACCTCACCGAGCGGATCGGTGGGCCCGCGCCCTCCGCCGCCTCCGTGACCTTCCTAGGGCTCGAACCGCTGGAGGTGCTCCGCTTTCCCGCCGACTCCGACGATCTGGTCCGGTACGTCTCGCTCGGATGTTCGCGACACCCGATGGGTGATCCGGGCGAGGCCATCGCGGACCCGGTGCGCGGGCCCCGCGCGGAGCTGATGCTGACCCTGCGCGGCGGCGTCGGAGTGGCCTCCGGTGTGCACAAGACGCTGGCGATCCTGGCCGCCGCGCCCGCGGTCGAGGGCGTGGTCCTCACGGTCGACGGACTGCTCGATGTGGGTGAGCCGCTGTGGAAGGGCGCGCCGTTCACCGCGATGCTGCTGGGGGAGGGCGACGTCGAGGACCTCGAGCTGCCCGAGCCTGCCGATCCGGTGCGCTTCCTCGCCGCGGTGCCGATCACCGGCACCGAGGCCGCCTGGGTGCGGCTGCGTGGCGCCGCGGCGCTGCGGGAGGCGTGGGCGGAGGCCGGGATCGACGTGCGCGATCCAGAGCGCGGTGCAGCAGCTCTGTAGTCAGAGCCAGTTGTTGCGGCGGAACGTGACGAACAGGCCGGTGCACACGATGGCGATCAACGCGACCACCCCGTGGTAGCCATAGGTCCAGCGCAGCTCCGGCATGTGGTCGAAGTTCATCCCGTAGATGCCCGCGACCATCGTCGGCACCGCGGCGATCGCTACCCAGGCCGAGATCTTGCGCATGTCGGTGTTCTGCTGCACGGCGACCTTGGCCAGGGCCGCTTCGACGAGGGTGCTGAGCACCTCGTCGAACTCGGCGATGCGCTCGGCGACGACGGTGTGGTGGTCCTGCACGTCGCGTAGATAGCGCCTGACCTCCTTGGGCACGCCGGTCGCGGCGTCCTGGCTCAGCCGCTGCAGTGGGCTGGCCAGCGGGTTCACCGACTTGCGCAGCTCGACGATCTCCCTCTTGAGCAGGTAGATCTGCTCGATCGCGACCCGCGTGCGGGGGCTGAAGACCTCCTCCTCCATGAGATCGACGTCCTTCTCGACGGATTCGGTGACCGCGAGGTAGTGATCCACCACATGGTCGGCGATCGCGTGCAGGACGGCCGACGGCCCCAGTGCGAGTCGGGTCGGGTTGGCCTCCATCAGCGCCCGCACACCGGCCAGGCCGGAATGCTCGCCGTGCCGGACGGTGATCACGAAGTCGGTGCCGAGGAAGATCATGATCTCGCCGGTCTCGACCACCTCGTTGGCCGTGGTGATCGACTCGTGCTCAACGTAATTCACGGTCCTCAGTACGAGGAAGAGGACATCGTCGTACAGCTCGAGCTTAGGTCGCTGATGGGCGTGCACGGCGTCCTCGACCGTCAGCTCGTGCAGGCCGAAAACCTCTGCAACACTGCCCATCTGATACTCGTCGGGGGCGTGCAATCCCACCCAGGCGAAGCCCTTCCCGCGGGCACGGACCTCGGCGAGGGCGGCGGAGTGGGTGAACTTGCCGGGCAGTCGCTCACCGTCGATGTACACGGCGCAGTCCACGATGGCCCTTGCGGTCGGGACGGGGATTCGCGCCGGAGCGGGGCTGGGCGACCTCCGGGTCGGGCGTAGTGACGGCATGGACGGCACAGCAGTCACTCCCTCTCGAGCCAGGCGACGGTCTCGGGTCAATCCTAGCCCGGGGGATCCGGGCGGACGCCGCGCCGCGAGTTGTCGAATCCACTTCCCACAGCCTGAGACAATGGCTCGGTGCGCATCGACCTCCACACCCACACAACCGCCTCGGACGGGACGGACGGCCCCGCTGACCTGGTGCGGCACGCCGCGGATGCCGGGCTCGACGTGGTGGCCCTGACGGACCACGACACGACCGCCGGCTGGGCCGAGGCCGCAGCCGCGCTGCCCGCCGGGCTGAGCCTGGTCCGAGGGATGGAGATGTCCTGCGAGGGTCGCGGCGAGGACGGCAGGCCGGTCGCGGTCCACCTGCTCGCCTACCTCTTCGATCCCACGAATGCGGCCTTCGCCGCGGAACGTGAACGGCTGCGAGCCGAGCGGACGTCACGGCTGCGGGCCATGGCCGAGCGGATGGCGCTCGACGGCCTGCCGGTCGACCCGGACGAGGTGATGGCGGCGGCGGGGCCCGCGGCGGGTCGCCCGCACCTGGCGCGGGCGCTCGTGGCGGCGGGGGTTGTCGGGTCCGTCGACGAGGCGTTCGGTGACCTGCTCAGGACCGGCGGCCGCTACTACGTGCACAAGGCGGACACGCCGCTGCCCGAGGCGGTGCGGATGGTGTCCGACGCGGGCGGGGTGAGTGTGATCGCGCACGGGCGGGCCGCCAGCCGCGGCCGCCTGCTCGCGATGGAGCAGATCGGCGAGCTCGTGGCGGACGGTCTCGCGGGCGTGGAGATCGACCATCACGACCACCTGCAGGCGGATCGGGAGATCCTCGCCGGGATCGCCCGTGAACACGACCTCATCGTGACCGGGTCCTCGGACTATCACGGCGTCAACAAGTCGGTGAAGCTCGGCGAATTTCTCACCGCACCAAGCGAGTTCGAGCGGATCGTGGCCAGGGCCAGCGGCGTCGAGGTGATCTCGGGATGAGGGGGGAGTGCTGATGTCCTTCGACACGACCCTGTACATGACGGCCGTGATCACGCTCTTCGTGATCATGGACCCGCCGGGCGCCATCCCCGTCTTCCTGTCCCTGGTCGGCCGCAAGAGCAAGGAGGCGCGCAACCGGGCCGCGTGGCAGGCGCCCCTGGTCTCGCTGGCCGTCATCACCGTGTTCGCGATCGGTGGCCAGGCGATCCTCAACTATCTCCACATCGGGATCCCCGCGTTGCAGGGTGCGGGCGGCCTGCTGCTGTTGTTGATCGCGTTGGAGCTGTTGACCGGCCGGGACGCAAATCAGCCGAGGGGGGCCGAGGACGTCAACGTCGCGCTGGTGCCGCTCGGGACGCCGCTGATGGCGGGGCCGGGTGCGATCGCCGCGGTGATCGTCTTCGTGAACCAGGCCGAGGGGCATTCGGGTGCCCCGCTGGCGGTGGGGTTGGCGATTCTGACGATTCACTTCATCCTGTTCGTGGTGCTGCGGTTCTCCACGGTGCTGATCCGGCTGCTGGGCGTGAGCGGCATCTCGCTGCTGGCCCGGATCGCCGGACTCCTGCTGGCCGCGATCGCGGTGCAGCTCATTGCGGACTCGGTCCGCGGATTCATCGCAGGTGGGTAGGGACGTGTCGGTCGACGAGTACGAGGGCCACGCCGGGAGCAACGGGGGAGTCGCGCGCGGACTGCGGGCGCTGAGCGGTGCCGTCGCGGCGGGCGTCGTGGTGCTGGCGGTGGTCGTCCTCGGCACGTCGTATCTCGGCGGCCAGCGCGGGTTCCCCGGGCCGGGGAAGGTGTCGGTCGGCGCGCACATCGTTGCGGTCGTGTTGGTGTTGCTGGCGCAGAGGGTGGCCGATCACCGTCGGGGTGTCACGGCCGTCTTCGGCTCGGTGGGCGTGTTCTTGGTCACAGGCCTGCTGCTGTGGACCCAGTGGTGGCGCTAGCTCACCAAAAAAGCTACTCACCGGTGAGATTTGCATGCGGTGAGGCCGCGGTGGCACACTTGTTGCACTTCGCGCCGGTGCTACCCCCCGGTAACGGAGCGAGAGTCGGATTCACCAGCGGCAGATTTCGCGCCCGGGCTCACCCCGCCTGGCGCCTTCGCGCTTCCGAGTTGAGTGCAGCGGCCCGTAGACCAATCGGGAATTGATCGTGCACCCTCGGTTAGCCTCACCCCCATCTCGACCAAAAACCTGCGGCTGCGTCGATTTCCACCTCGGCGCTGCTACTTCCCAGTAACCCGCCCCCGAGTGGGAGCGGCATGAGTAGGAGTGCAATCGTGTCTCTTGTGTCTGAAGCAACCACACCGAAAAAGGTTGAGCTGACCGACGAAGAGATCTTCGCGGGCCACGTCGGCGGCAAGCTCTCTGTCGAGACGACCGCCCCCCTCGATTCTCAGCGCGCACTGTCGATCGCGTACACGCCCGGTGTGGCTCAGGTCAGCCGCGCGATCGCGGCGGATGAGACGCTGGCGGACCGCTACACGTGGACCAGCCGCCTCGTCGTCGTCGTGAGCGACGGCACCGCGGTGCTCGGGCTGGGCGACATCGGACCCCGCGCCTCGCTGCCGGTGATGGAGGGCAAGTCCGCGCTGTTCAAGCAATTCGCCGGACTGAACTCGATCCCGCTGGTGCTCGACACCAAGGACCCCGACGAGATCGTCGAGACCCTCATCCGGCTGCGCCCGAGCTTCGGCGCCGTCAACCTCGAGGACATCTCGGCCCCGCGCTGTTTCGAGATCGAGAAGCGGGTCATCGAGGCCCTCGACTGCCCCGTCATGCACGACGACCAGCACGGCACCGCCATCGTGGCGCTCGCCGCGCTCAAGGGCGCGGTCAGGGTCCAGGACCGTGACATCACCGCGCTGCGCGTGGTGATCTCCGGTGCGGGCGCTGCCGGTGTCGCCTGCGCGAACATCCTGCTCGCGGCAGGCATCGCCGACGTCACCGTCCTCGACTCCAAGGGCATCGTGTCCAGCGACCGTGGCGACCTGAACGAGATCAAGGCCGACCTGGCCGCCCGCACGAACCCGGCGGGACGCACCGGTGGAATCGTCGAGGCGCTCGACGGCGCCGACGTGTTCCTCGGCGTTTCCGCGGGCACCGTGCCGGAGGAGATCATCGCGACGATGGCCCCCGAGGCGATCATCTTCGCGATGTCCAACCCGGACCCGGAGATCCACCCGGACATCGCGCGCAAGCACGCCGCGATCGTCGCGACCGGCCGCAGCGACTTCCCGAACCAGATCAACAACGTGCTCGCCTTCCCCGGCGTGTTCAAGGGCGCGCTCGACGCGGGCGCCCGGCGCATCACCGAGGGCATGAAGCTCGCCGCGGCCGAGGCGATCCTGTCCGTCGTCGCCGACGAGCTGGCCGTCGACAAGATCGTGCCGAGCCCGCTCGACCCGCGGGTCGCCCCCGCGGTCGCCGAGGCCGTCGCGGCCGCGGCCAAGGCCGAGGGCGTCGCCTAGCCACCAGTTGTGCACCGACGGGCCCCGTCGGGCGGTTGACGCCGCACGACGGGGCCCTTCGCGTTCGGGGCCGTCCGTCACGGCGTGGGTTCAGGTCAGCGTCGGCGTGCGGCGCAGTCGGCCGGTGCCCGGCACCGAGGCCCACACCGCGACCGCGAGGATGCCGTCGAGGATCAGGGCCAGCGCCGCGACGAGGATCGCGCCCACCAGGACGCGGGCGTAGTCACCGAGCGCCAAGCCGTCGAACATGTACCGCCCCAGGCCGCCCAGGTTGACGTAGGCGGCGACCGTGGCGGTGGCGATGATCTGCAGCGTCGCGTTGCGAAGCCCGCCGACGATCAGCGGCAGCGCGTTGGGGACCTCCACCCGGCCGAGCACCTGGGCCCGTGTCATCCCCATCGACCGCGCGGCGTCGACCACGACCGGGTCGACGTTCGCGACTCCGGCGTAGGTGCCCGCCAGTATCGGCGGGATGCCGAGCAGCACCAGCGCGATGATCGGCGGGATCAGGCCGAGCCCGAGGAGCAGCACCAGGAACGTCAGGATGCCGAGGGTGGGCAGCGAGCGGAGCGAGTTGACCAGACCGACCAGGATGGCGTCGCCCCTGCGGAAGTGCCCGATGAGCAGGCCGATCGGGATCGCGATGGCGGCCGAGATGACCACCGCGAGCAGGCTGTACCAGAGGTGTTCGACGATCCGGGCGCCGATGCCGGTGGGGCCGGACCAGTTCGACGGGTCGGCGATGAAGTCGAAGGCGGAGCCGAACAAGTTCATGCGGGGCCCTCCGTCGCGCGCAGGACCGCAGCCGGTTCGTCCGCCTTCCGGCTGCGGGCGGTCCTGGTCCATGGCGTCAGCAGGCGGCCCGCGACGTAGAGCAGGCCGTCGATCACCAACGCCAGGAAGACGATCGCGATGATCCCCGCCAGGATCTGGTCCGGGTAGTCGCGCTGGTAGCCCTTGGTGAACAGCTCGCCGAGTCCGCCGATGCCGATCAGCGAGCCCACCGACACCAGCGAGATGTTGGTGACGGCGACGACCCGGATGCTGGAGATCAGCACCGGGACGGCAAGCGGCAGTTCGACGGTCAGCGCGCGCCGCAGCGGGGTGAAGCCCATCGCGGTGGCCGAGTCGATCACCGACGCGGGAACCGAGTCGAGCGCCTCGGGCACGGCGCGCACCAGCAGCGCGGTCGAGTAGATCGACAGCGCGATCACCACGTTCATCTCGTCGAGGATGTTCAGCCCGAGCAGGGGCGGGATGGTGACGAACAGCGCAAGCGAGGGGATCGTGAACGCGAGCGAGGCGAGCGTCATGGTGGTCTTGCGCAACCACGCGACATTTCGGATGGCGATGCCGACGGGCACCGCGATCAGCAGCCCGATCAGCAGCGGCAGCAGCGCCAGGTAGAGGTGCGTCTTCGCGAGGTCGACAACCTGCGAGAAGTTGTCGATCAGCCAGCGCATCAGCCGGCCGTCTCGCCGTTGAAGAAGTGCCGGTTCCTGGCCCGGTCCTCGGCCTGCCGCTGGTCCGCGAGTTTGCGGATCACCTCGGATCCGTTGACCCCGCCCACCACCGAGCCGGATTCGTCCACCACGACCCCGATTCCCGACGGCGACGAGATCGCGGCGTCCAGCGCCTGCCGCAGGTCCCCGCCCCGCGTGAACAGCGAACCACCCGCCGATGTGCTGTCGGCCAGGGTGTTGCCCGCCCGGATGCCCTCGACACCCGTGACGTCGATCCAGCCGCGCGGCGCGCCGTCCTCGGTGACCACGAGCACCCACTCACCCTGGTCGAGGCGAAGCGCGGCGAGTTCGGATTCGACGGCGGTGCGGATCTCGTGCACCGGCACCTCGTCGGCGGGCCGGAACGACAACCCGCGGTAGCCGCGATCGCGTCCCACGAAGTCGGCCACGAAATCCGTTGCGGGGGAGGCGAGCACGGTCTGCGGATCGGCGTACTGCTGGAGCCTGCCGTGCGGGCCGAACACCGCGACGCGGTCGCCGAGCCGCACCGCCTCGTCGATGTCGTGGGTGACGAACACGATGGTCTTGCGCAGCTCCGCCTGTAGGCGCTGCATCTCGGCCTGCAGGTCCTCGCGGACCACCGGATCGACCGCGCTGAACGGTTCGTCCATCAGCAGGATCGGCGGATCAGCCGCCAGCGCCCTGGCGACGCCGACGCGCTGCTGCTGGCCGCCGGAGAGCTGGGACGGGTAACGGGTGGCCAGCGCGGGGTCGAGCCCGACCCGCTCGAGCACCTCGAGCGCGGCCTTGCGGGCCGCGCGCCGCGAATCGCCGCGCAGCACAGGCACCGTGGCCACGTTGTCGATCACGGTCCGGTGCGGGAGCAGGCCCGCGCTCTGGATCACATAGCCGATGCCGAGGCGGAGCTTGACCGCGTCCGTGCGGGTGACGTCCTGGCCGTTCACGATCACCTTGCCGGAGGTGGGCGTGATCATCCGGTTGATCATCCGCATGGACGTGGTCTTGCCGCAGCCCGACGGCCCGACGAACACGGTGAAGGACTCGGGCTCGATGACCAGGTCGAGGCTCTCGACCGCGGTGGTGCCGTCCGGGTAGCGCTTGGTGACCGACTCGAAGGAGATCAAGGCCGGCCGCCTACGACACCGGCTTGTCGAGCCCCTGTGCCGACACCCACTCGGCGGCGGCGGCGTCCGGTTCGGTCTTCGAGTCGCCGGACACCGAAGTGTTCAGTGCGATGAGTTCGTCGGTGGTCAGCTTGGCCGACACCGCATTCAGGACCGCCGCCAGCTTCTCGGACTGCTTGTTCGCGCGCAGGACCGGGACCACGTTCTGCGCCGGGAAGTTGTTCCTCGGGTCCGCGAGGACCACGAAGTTGTTCTTGGCGATGGCGGGCGAGGTGGTGAAGATGTTCGCCGCGGTGACCTGGCCGGACGAGAGGGCGGCCACCGTTGCGGGTCCGCCGCCGTCCGCGATCGGCACGAAGTTCTGCGGGCTGATGACGAGGCCGTAGTCGGCCTCGAGGCCGGGCAGCCCTCCCGCGCGCTCCTGGAACTCGGCGGGGGCACCGAACTTCACCTCGGCGGAGTGGGGCGCCAGGTCGGCGATCGAGGTCAGCTGCCACTTGTCGGCGGTCTCACGGGTGACGACCACCGCATCCTTGTCCTCGCCGGGCGCCGGCGTGGTGATCGCCAGGTCGGGGCCGAGCGCCGCGGGCAGGGCCGCGTCCACCTCGGCGGCGCTGGTCGCGGTCGTGTCCTTGTCGAGGTACTGCAGCAGGTTGCCGGTGTAGTCCGGGATCACATCGATGGATCCGTCCTTGACCGCGGGGATGTAGGTCTCCCGGCTGCCGATGTTCAGCTTGGTCTGTACGTCGAAGCCGTTGGCACGCAGGGCCTCCGCGTAGATGTTCGCCACGGTCTCGGACTCGGGGAAGTTCGCCGACCCGACGATGATCGCGTTCGGGTCCGAGCCGGTGCCACCGCCGCTGCTCAGTGGGTCGGAGTTGCCGCATGAGGTCAGGACCGTCAGGGCGGTGACCGCCGCGGCGACAGCGATCGGGCGGGCGGAGCGGCGAGCTGAGAACCTCATGGCATCCTTCCATCGGTTCCGGCGGTAGCACCCGTCCCTGTCGGACTGGTTGCTGCGGCGTCAACAAGCCGGATCTCTCGGCCGCTCGAGATGGTGCTGGCCACCGAGTGTAACGATAGGGAGGACATTCGCTTGGTGAGGAGAGGGAGCGTGGCGCGCCATGACGGCTCGGTGGAGGAAGGCTGCGACGACAGCGATGTCCGCGGCCGTGGTGTGCGCGCTCGCCGGATGCACGGTGGACAATTCCCGGCTCGACGAGACGCAGGCACCTGCAGCGATCACCGTCGGGTCAGGGGAGAGCGCGGAGTCACAGGTCGTCGCGGAGATCTACGCGGGGATCCTGCGCGGCACCGGATCCCCGGTCGAGGTGGGTTCCCCGGAGACCAGGGCGGAGTACGTGGAGGGACTCGGGGCGGCGGAGATCACGGTGGTGCCGGACTTCACCGGGCAGCTTCTGCACTATTTTCAGCCGGACTCGGCGCTCACCGATCCCGATGAGGTGTTCGAGGAGCTGAACAGGTCTCTGCCGGAGGGGCTCTCGGTGTCCGATTACAGCGAGGCCGAGTTGGAGGCCGGTGATTCGGCACCCGCGGAGAACGTGGTGCCACTCATGCGAAACGGGGTGCTCACCGAGGATCAGGTCAAGGCGCTCAACGTCGTTGCAGGCGAGCTGACCTCGGCCGACCTGGCGTCGATGGCGGAGCGGGTCCGGCGGGGAGAGGCGGATCCGAAGCGGGCGGCGGACGAATGGCTCGCCGAGCGCTGAACTTGCGGTGACGCTCGAACGGGTGGTTGCCGGGTTCGCCTCTCGGCGATCGTCCCGGTGACCACCCGTTCGACAGGTGAGCTAGACCTCGGTGCGTTCGAGCGCCTCGCGCAGGAAGCCGCCGAGCTCGCGCACGGCGTCGTTCGCCTCCCGCAGGATCGACGCCTGCAGGTGCGCGACGTGCCACAGCGTCGGGTACTCGGTGAACTCGACCGTGACGCCCGCGGCCCGCAGCTTGTCCACGAGCTCCACCACCTGCGGGTACAGCACCTCGGAGGTGCCGACGTGCACGATGGTCGGCGGTAGCCCGGTCATGTCGCCGTGCAGCGGCGCGTAGCCCGGATCGGCGGGGTCGCCGCCGCCGAGGTACGCCTCGGCCGCGATGAACGACCACGCCGTGTTGATCACGAGATCGCGATCCTTCGGGGCGTTACGGGCGCCTGGGTCCACCCACGGCGCGATCAGTCCGAGGGCGGCCGGGTGTACGTCGTGCGCGTCGATCAGGCGGCGCGCGGTGGCGAGCGACAGCCCGCCGCCTGCCGAATCCCCTGCGATGGCAACCTGATCGGCGGTGTACCCGTGCTCGACGAGCAGCTCGAGGTACGCGTCGACCGCGTCTTCCAGCCCTGCCGGGTACGGATTCTCCGGGGCGAGGCGGTAGTCGAGCAGGTACACCGCGGACCCGGACTCGCGTGCGAGGTACGCGGCCAGCGACCGGTGGGTGGCGAGCGATCCGAGGGTGAAGCCGCCGCCGTGCAGGTACAGCACGGCGGTGCGGCGCTCGCTGGCCCCGACCGTGATGCGCTCGGCCCTGCGGCCTGCCAGGGTCAGCTCCCGCACGACGGTGTCGCGCGGAAGCCGTTGCAGCGGGGAGCCCGCGTCGAGCAGCGCACGGGCCGCGGGTACCGGCATCTTCGCGTGCAGGGCCACCCGGTAGAAGGCGCCGAGGTTCGCGGCGACCAGCGGTCGGGGCAGGAACACCATTGGGCTACTTCCCCTTCGGCATCACGCGGCCGGCGATCTCGGCGACCACGCGCTGGTAGCTCGAGCCGACCAGGCGCACCCAGGCGTCGAGGAACTTGGCGTCGGCACCGATCAGCACCCGCGCCTTGCCCTTCTGCACGCCGTTCACGATGACCTTCGCGGCCTGCTCGGGCGTGGTCCGCGCCAGCTTCTTGTCGAAGAACTCGGAGAAGGCCGCGAGGTCTTCTCCTGGCCCCGCGGTCGCGTTGCGGGCGATGGCGGTCTTGATGCCGCCCGGGTGCACACAGGTCACCTTGACCGGGTGCTTGGCGATCAACATCTCCTGCCGCAGCGACTCGGTGAAGCCGCGGACCGCGAACTTCGCGGAGTTGTAGGCGGACTGGCCGGGCATCGAGAGCAGGCCGAACAGGCTGGAGACGTTCACCACGTGCCCGTCGCCGGAGGCAACCAGGTGCGGCAGGAATGCCTTGGTGCCGTTGACGACTCCCCAGAAGTCCACGTCCATGATCTTCTCGATGTCCTTGAACTCGGACTTCTCGAACTCACCGTGGTACGCGATGCCTGCGTTGTTGTAGATCTGGTTGACCTTGCCGAAGTGTTCGGCGATCGCGTCGGCGTACTGCAGTACCGCCTCCCGCTGGGTCACGTCCAGGTGATCGGACCTGACCTCGGCGCCGAGGGCCTCGGCCTGGCGAACGGTCTCGGTCAGTCCGACGCTGTCGAAGTCGGAGAGCGCGAGCCGGGCGCCCTTCTCGGCCAGGTTCAGCGCGAGCGCCCGACCGATGCCGGATCCCGCTCCGGTGATGACCACGACCTTGCCTGCGAAATCGCTCACTGTGCAACAACCTTCTCGTCGTCGTCGGCGATGCCGACAGTGGTCGCACCGTCGGCGATGCCGACAGTGGATGCCGTGCCGCGTTCGATCTCCGCGGCGATCTCGTCGCCGGTGATCCCCGGCAGGTCCCTGGTGGCCACGCTGCGGTACGCGGCGAGGTCGAACTTCTTTGTCGTGTTGCGGAACTGGAAGGTGAAGCCCGGCCACAGAGTGGTGTTGTTGCCGTGCTTGTCGAGGTACCAGCTGGCGCACCCGCCGTTGTTCCAGACGCTTCGCGCGAGCTTGTCCTGCAGGTCCTTGTTGTAGGCGTCCTGCGCGTCCTGGCGGACCTCGATGGTCCCGATGCCGTTGCGCTCGATGGTGTTGATCGCGTCGATGACGTAGTTGAGCTGCGACTCGATCATGAAGACCATCGAGGTGTGGCCGAGGCCGGTGTTCGGGCCGACCAGGAAGAACATGTTGGGGAAGTTGGCGATTGCCGATCCCTTGTAGCCCTGCTGTCCGCTGGCCTCGAATACCTCCGCGGCGGAGCGGCCGTCCTTGCCGATGATCCCGGCGAAGGTGGGGGAGTCGGTCACGTGGAAGCCGGTGGCCACCACGATCGCGTCGACCTCGCGGGTCGCGCCGTTGCGGTCGACGATGCCGTTGGCCGTGACCTCCGCGATGCCGTCGGTGACGAGATCGACGTTCGGCTGGGCCAGCGCGGGGTAGTAGTTGTTCGAGATCAGCATTCGCTTGCAGCCGATCTGGAAGTTCGGGGTGACCTTCTTGCGCAGGTCCCGGTCCTTGATCTGCATGCGCAGGTGGCGCTCGGCCGCGAACTGCAGCGGCTTCATGAAGATCGGGGCCTTGGCCAGGCCGACGACCTGGGTCTCGCGCATCCAGTAGATGCCGGTGCGGGAGAGCTTCTGGAACCCGGGCACGTACTTGAACGCGAGCTTCTCGAGCGTCGTGTACTCGCGGTCCGCGCGGGGCAGGACCCACGGCGCCGTGCGCTGGTAGACGTCGAGCCGGCCGGCCTTGGCCGCGAGCTGGGGGACGATCTGGATGGCGGAGGCGCCGGTGCCGATCACGGCGATGCGCTTGCCCGCCAGGTCGGCGTCGTGGTTCCAGCGGGCGGAGTGGAAGATCTCGCCCTCGAAACCGTCGATGCCCTTGATGTCCGGCAGCGACGGCTCGCACAGCGCGCCGACGGCGGAGATCACGATCTTGGCGGTGAACGCTCCCTGCGAGGTCTGCACCTCCCAGTGTGCGTTGACCTCGTTCCAGCGCGCCTCCTGGACCTCGCAGTTGAAGACGTGCTTGTCGAGCACGTTGTACTTGCGGGCGACGGAGCTGATGTAGTTCTGGATCTCCGGCTGCTTGGAGAACGACCGGGTCCAGGACGGGTTCAGCGCGAAGGAGTACGAGTACAGATGCGACGGAACGTCGCAGGCCGCGCCGGGGTAGGTGTTGTCGCGCCAGGTGCCGCCCACCTCGCTGCCGCGCTCGAGGACGACGAAGTCCCGCTTGCCCTGTTGAACCAGCTTGATCGCGGCGCCCAGGCCCGCGAAGCCACTGCCGATGATCAGCGTGTCGACGTGTCGCGGAGCTCCACCCGGCTTCACGGCGGTATCTGTAACTGGAAGACTCATGTACCACACAGTAGGGGCTTGTTGAGTCGCAGTCAATAGCTTATTGACGACAATTCAGTAAGCTGATGGTCATGGCGGTCACCAAGCGCACCCGGCTCAGCCCGGAGGAGAGGCGCGCTCAGCTCATCGACCTGGGCGCACGCATGCTGGCGGAGCGACCCCTGGAGCAGGTCTCGGTCGAGGAGATCGCGGACCAGGCAGGCGTCTCCCGCGGACTGCTCTTCCACTACTTCGCGTCCAAGCACGACTTCCACCTCGCCATCGTGCGCCACACCAACGTCGAGATGCTCGCGCACACCGAACCCGACCTCGACCTGGAGCCGCTCGAGATCCTGAGGTCCGCGATCACCTCCTACGTCGACTACGTCTCGGAGAACCGGAACACCTACGTCTCGCTGCTCCGCGGCACCGCGAGCGGGGACCCGGAGATGCGGGAGGAGTTCGAGCGGACCCGGGCGACCATGGCGGAGCGGATCACCCTGCAGCTGCCGAAGCTGGGTATCGAACCGGGGCCCCGGATCACCCTCGCGGTCCGCGGTTGGATCGCGTTCGTCGAGGAGGCCACGATCAGCTGGCTCAAGGACCCGGAGATCTCCCGCGAGGAACTGATCGACCTGATCGTCACCGCCCTGCCTGCGGTCGCACTGAGCTCGGAGACCACGGCGGCACTGCTCGGCGCGTAACCCTCGGACGCGCTCTTCGGGGATAGACTTGTCGCTGTTCACAGCGGAGGGTGCCGCGATGGATGCCGTGTCTCGCAGGGTGTTCCTGAAGTACGCCGCCGCGGCCACGGTGTCGGGCGGCCTCGCCGCGGCGTGCTCGAGTTCACCGCCGCAGCCGCGTTTCATCACCTCCTCCGACCCCGAGATCGCGGCGCGCGATCGGGCGCTGGCCCGTTCGGCGACGGTGGTCCCGATGGCCCTGTCGGCGAGGCCGGTGACCGTCGACCTGGGCGGTGTCGCGGCGAACACCTGGGGGTTCGGCGACGTCGCGGTGGGTCCCGAGATCAGGGTGAAGGCGGGCGAACGGTTGCGCGCCGAGGTGGCCAACGGCCTGCCGGTCGGGACGACGATCCACTGGCACGGCATCGCGATCCGCAACGACATGGACGGTGTACCGGTGCTCACCCAGCCGCCGATAGCGCCGGGGCAGACCTTCGTCTACGAGGCGGTGATGCCGGACCCGGGAACGTATTGGTACCACTCGCATTCCGGGTTGCAGCTCGACCGGGGACTGTCCGGACCGCTGATCATCGAGGACCCGAACGAGGGCCTGCGCTACGACCACGAATGGACGGTCTTCCTCAAGGACTGGATGGATGGGGTCACCGGCACGCCCGACGACGTCTACCGCGAACTGACGACCGGGATGGGCGGGATGCCCGGCATGACCGGGATGCCCGGCATGGCCGGGCCGCAGTACATGCTCACCGACGGAACGAGCGCCCTGCTCGGCGGCGACGCAGGCGACGTGAAGTACCCCTACTACCTCGTGAACGGCAGGATCCCCGCCGATCCGCCACAGTTCGCCGCGAAGCCGGGCGACCGTGCCCGACTCCGCATCGTCAACGCCGGCGCCGACACGGCATTCCGGGTGGCGCTAGGCGGCCACGAGCTCACCGTGACCCACACCGACGGCTACCCGATCGAGCCGGTGCGGGCCGATGCACTGCTGCTCGGGATGGGCGAGCGGTACGACGCCATGGTGACGTTGAAGGACGGCGTGTTCCCGCTCGCCGCCTCCGCGGAGGGCAAGAACGCCAGGGGGCTGGCGATCGTCCGCACAGGTCCCGGCGAGCCCCCGCCTGCCGATGCGCCGGTCGCCGAGCTGGACGGGAGGATCCCGATGGCGTGGGACATGTCGGCGACGGAGGCCGACCGCCTTCCGCGCCGCGATGTCACCCGCGCCCTCGACATCCGGCTCACGGGGTCGATGAGCCCGTACACGTGGAGCATCGACGGCGTCCCGTTCGATCCCAGCAGCGTCGAGTCGAACCGATTCGGGGTGCGCAGCGGTGAGCGAGTACGCATCAACTGGCGCAACGACACCGATATGTGGCATCCCATGCACCTGCACGGCCACACCTTTCAGCTCGCCGAATCGGGTGCGCGCAAGGACACCGTCATCGTGCTGCCGAGGACCACGATGGCGACCGACTTCGACGCCGACAACCCTGGGGTGTGGGCCTACCACTGTCACAACAGCTTTCATCAGGATTCGGGCATGATGGGCAACGTCTCCTACGAGATCTAATCGCGCTCTCATACCTGGGTATGGGATCCGATCTCACTCCGCAGCGGGACGCGCCGATCGGCCTCGCGTCCATACCGTCGGTGCATGGACACCCTCGGATCGCAGGTCCGCCCCCTGCTCGCCCGGCAGCGGCCACTCATGGTGATGGTCGCCGCGATGATGGTGCTCGCGTGCGTCTGTGCCGTCGGCATGGTCGTCGACGACCGCACGCTGCTGGGCGTCTCGGTGTGGGTCAAACCGTTCAAGTTCGCGATCGCCTTCGTCCTCTACGGCGCCACCCTGGCGTGGCTGCTGAACCTGCCGCACAGGGGAAGTCGCTGGACTCGCCGGTTGGCTCTCGTCTTCGTGGTGGCCGGCCTCGCCGACGTCGCCTTCATCGCCGTGCAGGCGGCACGCGGAACCTTCAGCCACTTCAACAAATCCGACGACATCGTCAACTCGGTGGGGCAGACGATCTTCATGTACGGCGTGCTGGGGCTCTTCGCGGCCAATCTGGTGATCGCCGTGATCCTGCTGCGTCAGCGGCTGGCCGACCGCCCGACCACCCGGGCCGTCAAGGCCGGGCTGTGGCTCGCGCTGGCCGGGATGGCGATCGCCTACATGGTGGGCTTCCAGGGTGAGCAGTCGGCGCGCGATGCGAACGGTCGCATGGTCGAGCTCGGCGCGGGGCACACCGTCGGAGCGACCGACGACCGTCCCGGCATGCCGATCACCAACTGGAGCACCACCGGTGGAGACCTGCGCATCCCGCACTTCGTCGGGCTGCACGCGCTGCAGGTCCTGCTGCTGGCCGCGGTCGTCCTGGCGGCGCTCGCCCCGCGCGTCGCGTGGCTCCGGGAGGAGGGCACGCGGGCCGCGGTGATGGGGGTGCTCGCAGGCGGCTACACGGGCCTGCTGGTGCTGCTGTCGTGGCAGGCGCTGCGCGGACAGCCGGTCACCGACCCCGACGCGCTCACCCTCGCGGCCGCCGGCGCCCTGTTCGGCGCCACGGTGCTCGGGGTCGCAGCCGTGCGCGCGTTTCACACCGGTAGAGGTACGACTCGCGCACGGGCGGCGCAGCCGCTACAGGTGCCGCAGGAACCGGTCGGGGCCGTCCAGGAATGAGCGCCAGTTCCGGACCAGTTCGAGCTCGTCCCACCGGGGGTACTCGATGCCGTCCTCGGTCAGCTCCCAGATCTCGGCGCCGGGACAGGCGGCCAGCAGGGGGGAGTGGGTCGCCATGATCACCTGGGAGCCCTCGGCGGCCAGGTCCTTGATCACCCCGAGCAGCGCCAGGCAGGACTGGAACGAGAGCGCGGCCTCCGGCTCGTCCAGGACCCACAGGCCGATGCCGATCGGCCGGTCCGCCACGTAGCGCAGGAACGACTGGCCATGCGAGAGCTCGTTGAGCCCCTGGTCGGTGTCCCGGACCCGATCGGCGTCGGCCCGGTCGAAGAGCGAGTGCATGGACTCGGCCCGAAGGAAACAGCCGCCGTACGGTCTGGGCTGCGCCCCGATGCAGGTCAGGTGGCGGGGCAGGTCGGTGTCCTCGGCGCTGCCGCCCGCTGACCACAGCCGGTCCTGGGCGCCGCGGAATCCGCCCTGCCACGCGCCGGCGATGGCCTCGACCAGGGTCGACTTGCCGACGCCGTTCTCACCCACGACGACCGTCACCGGGCTGGTGAAATCGAGCCCGCCCCGGCACAGTTCGCCGATCGCGGGCAGGTCGAGATACCACGAAGCCGGGTCGAATCCACTCCGTTGAGTGAACTCGACCCGGCTCAGTGGCAAGGCCGGTGCGGTCAAGCTACGCGATCGGCTTGAACGCCTCGTCGATGATCTCCTGCTGCTCGACGGCGTGCACCTTGCTCGATCCCGAGGACGGGGCCGACATGGCACGGCGGGAGATCCGCTTGATCCCGGTCAGCTTGTCGGGGATCAGCTCCGGCAGGGCCAGGCCGAACAGCGGCCAGGCACCCTGGTTCGCCGGTTCCTCCTGGACCCAACGGAACTCGGTCGCGTTCGGGTACCGGTCGAGGGTCTCGCGCAGGCGCCGGCTCGGCAGCGGGTACAGCTGCTCGATCCGCACGATCGCGATGTCCTCGCGGTCTTCCTTCTGCTTGCGGGCCAGCAGCTCCCAGTACAGCTTTCCGCTGACCAGCAGCACGCGCTTGACCTTGTCGCGCTCGCCGCCGCCGGTCTCGTACTCCGGCTCTTCGAAGACCGAGCGGAACTTGCCGGTGGTGAAGTCCGCGAGATCGCTGACCGCGGCCTTGTTGCGCAGCATCGACTTCGGGGTGAAGACCACCAGCGGACGCCTGATGCCGTCGAGGTGGTGACGACGCAGCAGGTGGAAGTACGACGCCGGGGTGGACGGCACCGCCACGGTCATCGAGCCCTCCGCGCACAGCTGCAGGAAACGCTCGATGCGGCCGGACGTGTGGTCCGGGCCCTGGCCCTCGTGGCCGTGCGGCAGCAGCAGCACGACGTCGGAGAGCTGGCCCCACTTGGCCTCGCCGGAGGAGATGAACTCGTCGATGATCGTCTGGGCGCCGTTGACGAAGTCGCCGAACTGCGCCTCCCACAGCACCAGCGCGTCGGGGTTGCCCACCGAGTAGCCGTACTCGAAGCCCACGCCCGCGTACTCGGTCAGTGCCGAGTCGTAGACCATGAACTTGCCGCCGTTGCCCGCATTCGCCGCGATCGCCGAGATCGGGTTGTACTCGTCGCCGGTCTTGCGGTCGATGAGCACCGAATGGCGCTGGGTGAACGTGCCGCGACGCGAGTCCTGACCGGTCAGGCGCACCAGCGCGCCCTGCTCGACCAGCGAACCGAACGCCAGCAGCTCCGCGTACGCCCAGTCGATCTTGCCGTCGCGGGACATCTCCTGGCGCTTCTCGATGACCGGCTTGACGCGCGGGTGCACCGTGAATCCCTCGGGCACGTTGACGAACGCGTCGCCGATCCGCTCGAGCACGGCCTGCTCGACAGCGGTGGTGAGGCGCGCGGGCGGGGTCTGGTCGAGCTCGACCGACTCCGACGGCTCCGGCTTGAACTTCTCCAGCTCGCGGACCTCGTTGAACACCCGCTCCAGCTGACCCTGGTAGTCACGCAGCGCGTCTTCCGCTTCCTTGAGCGAGATGTCGCCACGGCCGATCAGGGCCTCGGTGTAGCTCTTGCGGACGCTGCGCTTGGTGTCGATCAGGTCGTACATCGCCGGCTGCGTCATCGACGGGTCGTCGCCCTCGTTGTGGCCGCGGCGGCGGTAGCAGATCATGTCGATGACGACGTCCTTGCCGAACTCCTCGCGGTAGTCCACGGCGAGCTGCGCGACCCAGACACAGGCCTCGGGGTCGTCGCCGTTCACGTGGAAGACCGGCGCGGCGATCATCTTCGCGACGTCGGTGCAGTACTCCGAGGAGCGCGAGTGCTCCGGGGCGGTGGTGAAGCCGACCTGGTTGTTGACGACGATGTGCACGGTGCCACCGGTGCGGTAGCCGCGCAGCAGCGACAGGTTCAGCGTCTCCGCGACCACGCCCTGACCGGCGAAGGCGGCGTCGCCGTGCAGCATCAGTGGCAGCACGGTGAAGCCTTCCTCGCCCTTGTCGAGGATGTCCTGCTTGGCGCGGACGAGGCCCTCGAGGACCGGGTCGACGGCCTCGAGGTGCGACGGGTTCGCGGTGAGCGAGACCTTGATGTCGTTGTCGCCGAACATCTGGATGTAGGTGCCCTCGGCGCCGAGGTGGTACTTCACGTCACCGGAGCCGTGTGCGGCCGCCGGGTTCATGTTGCCCTCGAACTCGGTGAAGATCTTCGAGTACGGCTTGCCGACGATGTTGGCGAGCACGTTGAGGCGACCGCGGTGCGGCATGCCGATGACGACCTCGTCGAGCTCGTGCTCGGCGCTCTGGTCGATGACCGCGTCCATCATCGGGATGACCGACTCGGCGCCCTCGAGCGAGAACCGCTTCTGGCCGACGTACTTGGTCTGCAGGAAGGTCTCGAAGGCCTCGGCGGCGTTCAGCTTGCTCAGGATGTACTTCTGCTGAGCGACGGTCGGCTTGACGTGCTTGGCCTCGACGCGCTCCTGCAGCCACTGCTGCTGCTTCGGGTCGAGGATGTGCGTGTACTCGACGCCGATGTGCCTGCAGTACGCGTCGCGCAGGATGGACAGCACGTCGCGCAGCTTCATCCGCTGCTTGCCGTGGAAGCCGCCGACGTTGAACTGGCGGTCGAGGTCCCACAGCGTCAGGTCGTGGGTGGTGACGTCGAGGTCGGGGTGGCTGCGGAACTTGTCCTTGACGAACTGCAGCGGATCGGTGTCCGCCATCAGGTGTCCGCGGTTGCGGTACGCCGCGATCAGCTCGAGCACACGGGTGCTCTTGTCGATGTCCGTCGCGGAGATGTCCTGACGCCACCGCACGGGCTCGTACGGGATGTGCAGCGAGTGGAAGACCTCGTCGTAGAACTCGTCGCTGATAAGCAGGTTGTGGATGGTCCGAAGGAAGTCGCCGGACTCCGCGCCCTGAATGATGCGGTGATCGTAGGTCGAGGTCAGCGTCATCAGCTTGCCGACGCCCATCTCGGCAATCTTCTCGTTGCTCGACCCCTGGAACTCGGCCGGGTACTCCATCGCGCCTGCACCGATGATCGCGCCCTGGCCCTGCATGAGGCGCGGCACGGAGTGCACGGTGCCGATGCCGCCGGGGTTGGTCAGCGAGATCGTGACGCCGGACATGTCCTCGGCGGTCAGCTTGCCGTCGCGGGCACGGCGGACGATGTCCTCGTACGCGCCGTGGAACTGCACGAAGTTCATCTCGTCGGTGCCCTTGATGGCGGCGACGGCCAGCGCGCGGCTGCCGTCCTTGCCGGGCAGGTCGATCGCCAGACCGAGGTTCGTGTGTGCGGGGGTGACGACGTTCGGCTTGCCGTCGACCTCGGCGAAGTGCCGATTCAGGTTCGGGAACGCCTTGACCGCCTGCACGATCGCGTAGCCGAGCAGGTGGGTGAACGAGATCTTGCCACCGCGCGTGCGGGCGAGGTGGTTGTTGATGACGATCCGGTTGTCGAACATCAGCTTCGCGGGGATGGCGCGCACGCTGGTGGCGGTGGGGACCGCGAGCGAGGCGGACATGTTGCGCGCGACCGCGGCAGCGGCGCCACGCAGGATCTTCGACTCGTCGGTGGTGGCAGCGGGCGCCGCAGGCGCGGGCTTGGCGGCGGCCGGGGCCGCGGGCGCGGGCTTGGCGGCGGCCGGGGCCGCGGGCGCGGGCTTCGCCGCGGGGGCCGGAGCGGCCGGGGCTGCCGGTGCAGCGGGCGCGGCCGGGGCTGCCGGTGCGGCCGGGGCTGCCGGTGCGGCTGCCGCGGGGGCAGCCGGCGCGGGGGCCGGGGCAGGCGGCGCAGCTGCGGCGGGGGCAGGCGGCGTGCCGTTCGTCGCCGGTGCGGCGGTGCCGTTCGTCGGGGCAGGCTTCGCGGGCACCGTGGGGGTGCTCACGCCGTTGCCGGCTCCGGAAGCATCTGGCGTGTAATCGGTGAGGAATTCGTGCCAACTCGCGTCAACGGATGCCGGGTCCTTTTGGAACCTCTGGTACATCTCGTCGACCAGCCACTGGTTCTGTCCGAATTGTGACGTAGAACTGCTGCTCACGGCAGGTGTTCGCCTCGTTTCTCTCTTGGTCCCAGATCAGCGCGGATAGACCTGAGGCTAGACCCCATCTGTGACGAGCGCGCACCGGGCGCCCGCCGAGTGAAGTACATCACTTCAGGCCGCCGGGTTCTCTACTATCGATGACGGTTAGTCCTCGCGAATTATTCCCTTCCTGGCTCTGCGCTGCATCCCAGAGCCGCTCATAGTGACCACCGGCACGCCGCAACTCGCCGTGCCGACCGCTTTCCACGATCCGCCCGTCGTCGATCACGACCACGAGGTCGGCCTGGGCGGCGGTCGCGAGGCGGTGCGCCACGATGACCGCGGTCCTGCGACGGGTGAGCAGCCTGCCCGCCTCCAGCACGGTCCGCTCGGTCGCGGGGTCGAGCGTCGCGGTCGCCTCGTCGAGTAGCAGGAGGTCGGGGTCGACCAGCTCGGCCCTGGCCAAGGCGATCAGTTGTCGCTGCCCGGCCGACAGCCCCTGGCCTCGTTCCCCGATCGGCTGGAACATCCCGCCCCGGAAGCCGGCGATGGTCTGCAGCGCCCCGACCGCGCGGGCCGCGGCCACGATCTCGTCACGGGTGGCGTCGGGCTTTCCGTAGGCGATGTTGCTCGCCACGTCCCCCGAGAAGAGGTGCGCCTCCTGCGGCACCACGCCGAGGCGGCCGCGGTATCGGTGCAGCGGGTAGGCCCGCAGGTCGACGTCGTCGACGCGGACCGAACCGGTGCTCGGGTCGTAGAACCGGGCGAGCAGCTTGACCACGGTCGACTTGCCCGCGCCGGTCTTGCCGACGAGCGCGACAGTCGCGCCGGACTCGATCCGCAGGTCCACCCCGCTCAACGCGTCCCGTTCGGCGCCGCTGTAGCGGAAGCTCACCGCACCGAAGGAGACGTCGCCATGCAGGTGGCCCTCGATGGGAACGGTGTCGGATTGGGTCGCGGTCTCGATCGAGCTCGAGGTGCGCAGCAGGTCGCCGATGCGGCTGAGGCCGACGCTGGCCTGCTGGTAGCCGTCGAACACCTGCGAGAGTTGCTGGATGGGACCGAACAGCAGCCCGAGGTAGAGGACGAACGCGACCAGCGTCCCCGCGGTGGCGTCGCCGCTCGCGACCTCACGCGAGCCGACCAGGACAACCGCGGCGAGTGCCAGGTCGGAGAGCAGCGTGATGAACGGGAAGAAGATCGAGATCGCGAGCTGCGAGCGCATCCGGCTGCTGCGGTAGCTGTCCGCCCGCGCCGCGAAGCGTTCCGCCGCGAAGTCCTCACGGCGATACGCCTGGGCGGCGCGCAGGCCCGCGACGTTCTCCTGGAAGTCGGCGTTCACGATGGAGATGCGTTCGCGTGAGACCGAGTACGCGACGGAGGACACCCGCCGGAAGATCAGGGTGGCGACGATCAGCGGCGGCACGACGGCGAGGGCGACGAGCGCGAGGACGACGTCCGTGAGCAGCAGCGCCACCGAGATGCCGACGACGGTGAGCACGCTGACCACGGCGGTGGACAGGCCGGTCTGGAGGAAGGACGACAGCGCGTCGACGTCGGTGGTCATCCGCGTCATGATCCGGCCGGACAGCTCGCGCTCGTAGTAGTCGAGTCCGAGCCGCTGCAGGTGCGCGTAGCTGCGCACCCGCAGACCGTAGAGGACCTTCTCGCCCGCGCGGGCGGTGATCACCGTCATCACCGCGACCACAACCCAGTTGGCGGCCACCAACGCGACCCCGGCGAGGGTCGCCCACCACAGCGCCGACGGCTGGTCGGGGACCACGCCGTGATCGATGGCGAACTTCACGATCGACGGGAACAGCACACCCGCGAGCGAATCGAGCGCGAGGCAGGCGACCACCGCGGCCAGGATCCAGCGGACCGGCCGCAGCAGCGACGACAGCCGGAAGTCGGGATCGGGCCTGCGGAGGCCGGCGTCGTCCATCCGTGGGTTCTCGACCGCGGGCGGCAGCGCCTCGACCGCCGCCCGCAGCTCGGGGGTCGCCGCGACGTCGCCGAGGGCGCCTGCCATCGGCCCTCCGCCTCCGCCACCGCCGCGGCCGGGTGCGCCCCCGTGCCCGTGCCCGGCCGCCGCGGCCGGGTTGTCGGAGACGATCGCGTCGAACTCGGCGGAGGGCACGGTCTCGGGCCACAGTTGCGCGTCTGTGGGTTCGGGTCCCGTCGGCAACGGCGTCGGATCCGGGTGCGCGCCTTCCGGGTCCGGGTCGGCGAGCAGCGCCCGGAACAACGGACAGCGTTCGTCGAGCTCGGCGATCGTCCCGCTGTCGATGATCCGACCGTCGTCGAGGACGGCGACCCGGTCCGCCAGGGTCAGCGTCGAGCGCCGATGCGCCAGGATCAGCGTGGTCCGATCGCGTTGGGAGCGCAGGGTGTCGAAGATCGCGGCCTCGGTGGCTGCGTCGACGGCAGAGGTGGCGTCGTCGAGGATGAGCAGCCGGGGATCGACGAGCAGCGCGCGGGCCAGTGCGACCCGCTGGCGCTGGCCGCCGGAGAGGGTGAGCCCGCGCTCGCCGACGACGGTGTCGTAGCCGTCGGGCAGCGCCTCGATGAACTCGTCGGCCTGCGCCATCTTCGCGGCGATCGCGATCTCCTCGGCGCCGGCGTCGGAGCGGCCCAGGGCGATGTTCGCGGCGATGGTGTCGGAGAACAGGAACGGCTCGTCGAAGACCAGTCCGACGGCCTCGCGCAGCTGGTCGGCGCGCAGGTCCGACACGTCGATGGCCTGTCCGTCCGAGGTGAGTCCCACGCTGCCCTCGGTGGGCGCGTAGAAGCGGGGGAGCAGCAGCGACAACGCGGTCTTCCCGGAGCCGGCCCGGCCGACGACGGCCACCGTCTCGCCGGGTGCGATGTCGAGGTCCAGGTCCCGCAGCACCTCGCGGCCGGACTCGAAGCCGAAGGTGACCCCGCGCAGCCGGACCCCGATCGGCCCGGCGGGCAACGGGATCGGCCGCGCCGGGTCCGCGACCGACGGCTCGGTGTCGATCACCTCGTAGACGCGTTCGACCGCCGCCCGCGACAGTTGGGCCATGATCACCACCGACGACAGCAATCGGCTGATGTTCGACATGGTCGCCACGTAGGTCGCGAACGCGAGGAAGGTGCCAACGGAGATCGAGCCCTGCAGCGCCAGCGCGCCGCCGAGCGCGATCACCCCGACCAACCCGAGCTGCGGCAGCGCGGCCATCGTCGGGGTGAAGCGCGAGTTGATCCTGGCGGCCCGCATCCGTTCGGCGTAGAGGTCGCGGCCGAGGCCCTCGAGGCGCTGCACCGCCCTGGCCTCCTGGCCGAATCCCTTGACCACCCGGACCCCGGTGACGGTTTCCTCGACGTGCTGCGCGAGGTCGGCGGCGCGTTGCTGGGCGGACCACGTGGCCGCGTACAGCTTGGGTCGGATCAGCCAGACCACGAGCGAGACCGCCGGGACCACGAGCAGCGCGACGACGGTGAGCAGCGGGGAGAGGTAGGCCATCACCACGACCGCGAGCAGGAACTGGATCAGCGCGCCCGCGGACAGCGGCACCATGGCGAGCAGGCCCTGCACCAGCTGCAGATCGGTGATCGAGCGGGACACCACCTGTCCGGTGCGGATCTGGTCCTGGCCTGCGCCGTCGAGGCGTTGCAGCGAGCCCAGCAACCCGAGCCGGAGGTCGTGCTGTACATCGATGGAGAGCCGGCCGGCGAGCATCCGGCGGCCGAACTGGCAGCCGAACCGGACCACGGCCAGTGCCGCGATGCTCGCGGCCACCGTCGCGATCATCTCGGTGGCGCCGCTGGTGGCGTCATCGATCGCGATCCGGGTCAGGAGCGGGAACGAGATGTCGATGATCGCGGCGATCACCGTGACCGCGAGCGCGCCGAGCACGACGGTCCTGTGGGCCCAGCATTCGGCCGTCAGCCGACGTATCCAGCCGCGTTTGCTCTCCGAGGTCACCATCGAAATCCACGGTAGCCCCGGGGTCCGACGCGGACGATTCAGGCCCTAGGGCATGTCTCCGCCCTAGGTGATGTCGCGGGCTCGGGTCAGCCACCAGCCGAGGCCTGCGGACAGCGCCGCCCATGCCAGCAGCACGATCGGCGCGAGCGGCCAGGGCGCGGTGTCGGAGAGCCCGTCGGTGGCCGCGCCCAGCACGGTGGACAGGGTGAGCGCGCCGGGCAACCACTGCACGAGCGATCCCGCACCGAACCCGGCGAGGACCGCGCCGACGATCATCTCGCCGACCGGGTACCAGGCCAGCAGCGCGATCGCCGCACCGATCGAGGAGGCCAGCGCCAGTCCCAACCCGGCCCCGATCAGCGACCAGGCGACGGATGTCAGCGCCCCGGCTGCGAGCAGTTCCGCCAGCGAGCCGTCGAATTCGAGGGCGCCGCCGAAGGCCGTCAGGCAGATCGCCGCGAGTGCCATGGCTGCGATCGCGTACAGCGCGCCGAACGCTGCCGTCACGATCAGTTTCGCGGCGAGCACCCGGTCCCGGTTCGAGGCCGTGAGGAAGGTGGGAGTCAATGTGCTGTAACGGAATTCGGTGCCGGCGTTCACCGCGCCGAACAGGCCGGCGAACAGGGCGACCCAGCCGATGGTGATGAAGAGCCCGACGTTCGGCGCGCTGGTGGTGAGTTCGGCGTCCATGGTGGTGAGGGTGTCGTCGACCGCCGCGAAGATCGCCCCTGCGAACAGCGCGACGGCCAGCGGTGCGATCGCCAGGGCCCACCAGAAGCGCAGGGTGGTGACCTTGCGGAGTTCGGCGGTGAGCAGCGCGGTCATCGGGGACCTCCGTAGTGGTGGCCCGGCTGGTAGTCGGCCGCGTACCGGCCGGATGTCATCGACAGGAACACCTGCTCGAGGTCGACCGGCTCGGCGGTGGCGCCGAAGATGCGCACGCCTGCGGGCTGCGCGATGGTGGCGATCGTGTCGAGGTCGGCGCCGGTGACCGCGAGGCGGCCGTCGGGCAGCACCTGGGCGTCGGTGATCCCGTTGGCTGCCAGGGCGATCGCCAGGGTCGCGGGGTCGGAGCCCGCGATGAGGATGCGGCCCTGGCGTGAACGCCGCAGTTCGTCGATGCCGCCCTGATAGACGAGGCGGCCCTCGTTCACGATGACCAGGCGGTCGACGGTCTGCTCCACCTCGCGCAGGATGTGGCTGGAGACGAGGACCGTGCGGCCGGATCTGGCGAACGCCTTGAGGAACTCGCGCAGCCAGGCGATGCCCTCGGGGTCGAGGCCGTTCGCGGGTTCGTCGAGGACCAGCATCTGCGGATCGCCGAGCAGCGCGGTGGACAGTGCGAGCCGCTGACGCATGCCGAGCGAGAAGGTGCCTGCCTTCTGGTGGGCGGCCTGCTCGAGCCCGACCAGCGCCAGCACCTGACTGGCGCGGGAATCGGGGAGCCCGGTCGCGGCCGTGCAGACGAGGAGATGGCCGAGCGCTGTGCGGTTCGGGTGCAGGCTCAGCGAATCGAGAACCGCGCCGACCACGCGGGCGGGCTGCGTGAGCTCCGCGAACGGCACGCCCGCGACGGTGGCGGTGCCCGCGGTGGGCCGAACCAGGCCGAGCAGCATGCGAAGGGTGGTGGTCTTGCCTGCGCCGTTCGGGCCGAGGAACCCGGTGATCGACCCCTGCGGCACCGTGAAGCTCAGATCCGATACGGCGTCAACGGTTTTGAACCGCTTGGTCAGTCCGATCGCCTCGAGTGCCGCCGGGGATCCCCCTGCGCTCATGCCGTGCCCTCCCTCCGTGATGGCGACAGCCTATCCGCGGAGGGAGGGGCGGGCCGATAACCCGCGCGGTTTCAGTTCCGCAGGCCGAGCGCGGCGGCGAGCGCGGTGAGGGCGGGCAGCTGGTCGCCGTCGACGGGGAGCGCTTGGATGGCGACATGGTTCGCGCCCGCGTCGAGGTGTTCGGTGAGGCGGGCGGCGATCGCAGCGGCATCGCCGTGAGCGACGAGGGCGTCGATGACCCGGTCGCTGCCGCCGTCGGAGAGTTCGGCCTCGGTGAATCCGAGCCGGGTGAGGTTCGCGATGTAGTTCTGTAGGTGCAGATACGGGTTCTCCACGACGGGGCGGCCGATCGCCCTCGCGGCCGCGGCGTCGGTGTCGAGCACGATCTTGTGCTCGGGTGCGAGAAGTGGTTCAGGGCCGAGCAACTCGCGCGCCTCGCGGGTGTGCTCGGGGGTGGTCAGGTAGGGGTGCGCGCCCGCGGTGCGGTCCGCGGCGAGCTTGAGCACCCGCGGTCCGAGAGCGGCGAGGACGCGGCGCCCGGCGGGGACCCCGGCCGCGTCGAGTTCGTCGAGATACGCGACGAGTGCCTGGTATGGCTTCGCGTAGACCTGTCCGGAGTGCTCGGGATGACCGGCGCCGATGCCGAGCAGGAACCGGCCCGGGTGGCGCGCCTCCAGTCGGTGGAACGACGCGGCGACCTCGGCGGCGGGGGAGACCCAGATGTTGGTGATCCCGGTGGCGACGGTGAGGCCGGTGGTCGCGTCGAGCAGGGACTCGGCGGTCACGAGGTCCGCGGGTGGGGAGCCGCCGAGCCAGACGGTGCCGTAACCCAGTCGTTCCAGCGCCTGCCCGAACTCGGGAGTCGCAAAGTACGCGGGCTGCCACACACCGATTCGGCCGAGGTCGGGGGTTTCTTCGATGACGCTCATGGGCTCTCCGTCCGATTGGCTTGCCATAGGGGTGCCTTGCGCAACCCCGCGAAGCGGGAGTTCATTCCGGCAGCTGATTCGGTGATTCTCGGTGGGTCGTAGCCTGCTGATCATGGTGGTTACCGGGGGCAACGATCGGATGCTCGTGTTGCGCGCGAGCCTTACCCTGGCGGTCGCCATGGGACTGGGGCGGTTCGCGTTCACGCCGATCCTCCCGTTGATGGTGAGTCAGACGGGGCTGACCGCGGAGTCCGCGGCCACGCTGGCGACGGCGAACTACCTCGGATACCTGGTGGGTGCGGTGGCGGCGATCTTCGCGCACTGGATTCCCAGGAGCAGGGCGGCGCTGCGGGTGTCGCTGCTCCTGCTGATCGCGACTCTGGCGCTGATGCCTGCGGCCGAGTCGATGTCGCTGTGGCTGACGCTGCGGTTCCTGGCCGGTGTCGCCAGCGCGGTGCTGTTCGTGTTCACCGCGCGGGTGGCGCACCAGCAGGTCACGGGCGGCGGGGACGGCGTCGGCTGGGTGTTCGGTGGTATCGGGGCCGGAATCGCGTTGTCCGGCTGCGCGCTTCTCGCGTTGGGGTCCGGTGGATCGTGGCGGGTGAGTTGGCTCGTGGTGGCCGCGTTGGCGGCGGTCCTGGCGCTGTTCGCGTGGTCGCTGCCCGGCGGTGATCCGGTGGCAGCCGCCTCGGCGGGCGGGTCGACGCCGGTGTCGCGCCGGGACCGGGGGAGGTTCGCCTGGTTGATGGCGGCCTACTTCTGTGAGGGCGTCGGCTACATCGTGTCCGCCACCTTCATCGTCGCCGCGGTGGCCTCCATCGGAACGGCGACCTGGTTGGGCGGCGCCGTGTGGATCGCGGTCGGGCTGGCCGGACTGCCTTCCTGCGTGCTGTGGATCAGGCTGTCACGCAGGCATTCCCGGGTGGCCGTGCTCGCGGTGGCGTTTGCCGTCCAGATCATCGGGGTGGGGGCATCGGCGCTCTTCGATTCGACGGCGGTGCAGCTGCTGGCGGCGCTGGCCTTCGGTGGCACCTTCATGGGAATCGTGATGCTGACGCTCGCGGAGGGCACGGAGCTGGTCGGCCCGCGTGCCCCCGCGATCGGCACGGCGCTGTACGGGCTCGGCCAGGTCCTCGGCCCGCTGATGGTGGCCCCGTTGCTCGACACCGGCTACTCGCGCTCCCTCGCTGTCGCGGCCGGAACCCTGGTGCTCGGGTTGGCGTTCCTGGTGCCACTGCTCCGTTCTGCCAGGGCGGAGGTGCGTGAGTCGGAGCAGGTGGTCGCGCGCTAGTTGAGTCCTGCGTAGGAATGCAGGCCCGAGACGACGAAGTTGATGGCGAACATATTGAACAGTGTGGTGGCGAGGGCTGCGACGTTGATCCACGACGCGCGAAGGGTCCCCCATCCGCTGGTGGCTCGGGCGTGTAGGTAGGCGGCGTAGAGCACCCACGCGATGAAGGAGACGGTCTCCTTCGGATCCCAGCCCCAGAAGCGTCCCCATGCGGCCTCGGCCCAGATCGCGCCGCAGATGACACCGATGGTGTAGAGCGGGAAGCCGACGATGGTCGTGCGATAGGCGACTCGATCGAGCAATTCTGCGGATGGAAGCCGGTTGGCGATCCAGGCTGTCAGGCCGTGCCCGTGCCCGTGCCCGTGCCTGCGGACGGCGACGATGTGGAGCAGGCTGGCCGTGCTGGCGAAGGTGAGGATCCCGCAGGCGGACACGATGATGGTGACGTGGATGGCGATCCAGTAGGAGCGCAACGCCGGCACGAGGGGAGCGGCATCGTTGTACATCGCCGCTGCCGCGATGAACAGGAGTACGACCACCGGCGCGAGTACGAAGACTGTCAGGTTGCGGATCGGGTACTTCCGCACCGCGACCAGCCAACAGACGACAGTTGCTGCACTCAGGAAGAGTGCGTACTCGTAGAGGTTTCCCAGTGGCCAGCGGTCGGTCGCCAGGCCACGTTGGACGATCGCCGCCGTGTTTAGTGTCAGGGCAACGAGTGTGAGGGCGATGGCGGCGCGTCCAGCTCTCTCGCTGGGCGGGCGGTTGCTGTCCGCGGTCGAGATTCGCCCCGGCATATCCGGGGCTGATGCGCCGACAGTGGCCATGGCCCGCGCCTGGGCGTCCGCTGCGGTGCGGGGGCGAACGGATGTGCCGGCAAATTCGAATGCTGAAAGACCCAGAGCAAGAACGTAGATCGCGAACGCGGACGCGAATGCGAAGTCGCTGTACTGCGCCAGTGTGGTGTTGACCGGCATGAGGCCCCCCTCGCAACTCATCGGCTACTACGGTAGATAGTAGACGACTCGGCGCTGGCTGGACTTCGCGCAAGCCCTGATTTATGTCGGGCCCCGGGCGTATTATCGAATGTATGTTCGAGAGTGGTGACGGGGTCAGCGAGGTGGGGTCCGGGGTCGAGGCGGAGGTCGCCTCGCTGCTGGCCGACGTCGCCGCTCTCGACGAGGTCGCCTGGTCCTGCCGGGCGGAGAATCGGTTCGCGGCGCGGAAGGTGTTGGCGGCGGGCCGGTTCTGGGAGTCGTGGATCGAACGTGACGTGCGGTTGGGGTCGGGTGACATCGTCGACTGCGGTAACGGTGCGATCGCCGAGCTGTCGGTGCGGATGGGTTGCTCGAAGACCGTCGCCGAGTCGTACGCGGCGTTGGGCATGGACCTGCGGCTGCGGCTCCCGCTGGCGCGGGAGGCTTTCGAGTCCGGTGAGCTGGACCTGCCCCGGGCGCGGGCGATTGCCCGCGAGACGACGGGCTTGAAGCCGGAGACGGTGGCGGCGTTGGAGCCGGGGATCGTGGCGGCGGCACGGCAGCTGACGCCGGGACCGTTGGCTGGGGAAATCGGTCGACTGGTCTCGGAGTTCTCGGCGGAGGAGGCGGCCGCGCAGCGAAACACCGCGCAGGAGTTGGGGCGCCGGATCGTCAAACGCTCCCGCGGGAATTCCTCCACCATCGAGGTGAACGTGTCGCCTGAGGAGGCCGAGCAGGTGATGCAGCTGGTCGCCGAGTTCGCGGCCACGGTGTGCCCCCGCGACAAGCGCGGCAAGCAGTGCCGGCTGGTGGATTCGGTGATGGCGATCATGCACGGCGAGCCCTACCTGCGGTGCAGCTGCGGGCGTGCCGACTGCACACAGGCCGGCCGGACGGCGCTGCCGGGTCGGCGGGCGCCGCTGACGCAGGTCACCATCGGCCCCCAAGCACTTCGTGCAGGGAGGTACCCCCAGTCGCGACGCTGCTTGGGTTGCTTTCGGAGCCCGCCTACCTGCACGGGCATGGGCTGATCGACCCGGAGCTGGCACGCATGCTGGCGGCGGACGGGACGTGGCAAGCCCTGCTCACCGAGGCACTGAACCTGGCGGAGGAGCTCGGCCTGATCGCCCATGACGAGGGCGCCGCCGACGATGGCGATGGCGACGTCGATGTTGACGGTGACCGCGCGGCCACAGGAACTGTCAATGACATTGCCCCGCAGCCGGAGTCCGAGTCAGAGCCAGCCGCGGGGGTCGACGAAGAACCAGAAGGCCAAACCGATGGGGAGAAGTCTGCCCACACCCATGCCGACCCACCCGGCCCCGAGGCATCGCCCCCGCCACCACCGTCGCGGTTCTGCGTGCGCTCGTTCCTCGCCCGCGGCAGTCGCCGAAAAGCTGGGTACCTCCCCGAATTCGGGACGTCAACTCCATCGCGGCTGGGCACTGCGCTGCCACCGGCCCCGGTCAGCATCGGCACCATCGCCGACGCGATCCTCGCCGCCACCAACGCCGACCCGACCCTTGCGCGACCGGAACACCCCGACGGACACGGCGGCCTCACCTCCCCACCCGGCGGCGCCCTCACCTACCGCCCCGACGCCGCCACCACCGCACTCGTCCACGCCCGAGACGGGCACTGCCGATTCCCCGGCTGCACCCGACCGGCCGCCGGATGCCAACTTGACCACATCATCGAGTACCTGGCCCACGACCCCCTCAGCGGCGGCTGGACCATCGCCACCAACCTGCACTGCCTCTGCCAGTTCCATCATCAACTCAATACCCTCGGCCTCTGGAGCGTCACCGTGCTGCCCGGCCACACCCTGCGTTGGACCTCCCGCACCGGCACCACCGCGATCACCCTCCCCGCGGGCGCCCACGGCAGCCACACACTGCACACCCCAACCCCACGCATCACCGGCCGCCGCGGCGGCAACACCCCGTCGCCGCCGCAGACGAGGCCGGCGGACCCGCCGCCGTTCTGAAGCACGCGTCCCCGCGGCCACCAGGGTGGCCACGGGGACGTGCGGCGGCAGGGTCGGGCCCGGCTACTGCCCGAGCATCGCCTTCATCTGGTCGATCTCGGTCTTCTGACTGGCGATGATCTTCTTTGCCAGCTCCTTGACCTGCTCGCTCTGTCCGTCAGTCAGGATCGCGGACGAGGAATCCACCGCGCCCTGATGGTGGGCGATCATCATCTCCAGCCACGCCCGGTCGAAATCGGCTCCCGACGCCTGCTCGAGCTGCGTCATCTGCTCCGCCGTCATCATCCCGTCGCCGCCGTCCCCGTGGCCCATGTCGGCGTGGCTCATGTCTGCCGCCATCGTCGGCACGCCCCACTCGGTGAGCCACCCCGTCATCTGCACGATCTCGGGGTCCTGGGCGGCCTTGATCTGGCCTGCCAGTGCCAGCAGTTCGGCGTTGGCGGTGCGGCCCTCGGCCAGCGCCGCCATCTCCACGGCCTGCTGGTGGTGCGGGTTCATCATCTGCACCCACATGGTGTCGGCATTGTTGTGCGTGCCCGACGACGCGGACTGCGCCGAACTCGAGGTCATGGACGCCCCGCCCATCGAATCCATCGAGTGGCCGGATCCGGAGTCGTCGTTGGAGCAGCCCGCGATCAGGGCGACGGCGGCAGCGGCCGCGGCGATCAGGCCCGCGGTCTTGGTACGTGTGTTCATCATTCTTCCTTGGTCTTCCGAGTGGATCAGTGGCCGAACTGCGTCGAGCACGACGCAGTGGCCCTGTCAGACCCGCAGAAGGCACAAGGTGGCAAGGCGATTCGAGGTGGGCGCGGCAAACGGTGGCCCGCGACCGGTGTAGGTCACCGCGGACCGGCCGCGGCGGATGCGGGTGCCCGCGCCCGACGGGAGGCCGAACGCGATCACGGACATGGCCAGCAGCACCGCCGACAGCAGGACCGCGACGCAGGCATTGAGCATGTGATGGCCGCCGGTGTGGTCGGCGGGCCGCTGATCCGCGGGCGCGGCCGCATGGGCCGACGTCCCGGGATCCGACGCCGGCCGATCCGGTGCCATGGCGGTGGACTCGAATCCGGTCATAGCCCCGTGGGCTGTGACCGGGGCGCCCGCGTCGTGCGTGTCCGCCGCGGGCGCGCTGACCGCCGCCGTGGAACCGTGCGCCTGCACGGCCGCCGCCACGTGATGCATCGCCAGCAGGCCGCACACCAGCGCCCCGAGCAGCAGCGCGCACGACAGTGCGGCGCGCTGCGGGGCGAGGCGGAGCCGGTCCATGCCTAGACCATACCCTGCGGGGGTCAGGTAGTAAGCTCCAGCGGCCACCGTGCGGGTGCGGGCCCGAAGGCGTCGCGCGCGTTGTTGATCACGCCCTTGCCGATGACCCGGTTTCCGGTGCCGCCGATGGCGGCGCCGATGCCCGCGGGCACCAGCTTGCCGAGGATCAGAGCACTCCTGCGGGCCGCGTACTTGGTGACGAACTTGTGGATCAGCTTCCGGTTCATCCCCGACATGGTCTGCGCCGGGAGCCGATTGGTGATGAGCGAGCCCCAGTTCTTGGTGGTCGCGCCGACGGCCTTCTCCACGATCTCCATGCCCGAGGCGCCAAGGGCCACCGCGAGGACCAGCGCACGGCGCTGCTCGTGCTGTTGCACCGAGATGCCGTGCACCGAGGCGATCGCCAGCGTCAGCAAAGCCGAGGCCTCCAGGAAGAACGCCGACTCGGCGCCGACCGCCGCGATCGAGCCGACAGTTCCGATGCCGGGCACCGCAGCGGCCGCGCCCACCGCGCCGCCGCTGCCGGTCACCGCGGTGAGGAAGATCTTTTCCATTCGCTCGACGATCTGCTGAGGATTCTCGTCGGGGTGGGCGCGGCGAACCCGGTCCACGTACTTCTGGATCGCGGGTCCCTGCAGCTTGGCGCCGTTGTCGAGCAGCGACACGATGACCTGTTCGATGCGTCCCAGCTTGTCCGCCATGGTCTTCCCCTCCGTCACGGCCAGCACCGTCCGCGGCCGAACTCCTGTCCAACGGTCGGCCACGTCGTGTTTGTTCCTGGCCCGGGCACGTCATCCCTGGATGCGACGCAGATCACTGCCTACGCTGAGTTCATGACCGGGCACTCGGAGGGTAGACGGGCATCGCCTGCGCAGGCCCTGCGCCCGTTCGTCGGCCCCTACGAGGGCTATCGACTGGCCGGGTACGAGCCCGGCTCGCACCTTGGCCTGCCCACGCCGTACCTGACGGTGATCATCGCGCTCGACGCCCCGCTCGAACTCGCACGGATGTCCGAACCGCGGCAGCAGCCCGGCGCCTGGGGCACCCTCGCCAGCGGCCTGTCCACCGCGCCAGTGACGATCCGGCACGACGGCAACCAGCACGGTGTCCAGCTCGCCCTCACCCCGGCCGGTTCCAGGGCGCTCCTCGGCGTGCCCGCCGCCGAGCTCGGTGCCTGGGTCGTCGAGCTCGAGGACCTGCTCGGCGCCGACGCCACCGAGCTGAGCGACCGGATCGCGGCGCAGCCCTCCTGGGAAGCAAGGTTCGCGGTGCTCGACGAGGTGCTGTCCCGCCGCCTCGCCGCAGCCGAGATCGACCCGCACCTCGCGCACGCGTGGCAGCTACTGACGGCCGCCGACGGTGTGGTGCGGGTGGGCCAGGTGGCCCGCGAGATCGGTTGGAGCAGAAGGCACCTGGTCGGCCGGTTCGCCGCCGAGTTCGGGGTCAGTCCCAAGGAGGCGGCCAAGCTGGCCCGCTTCCACCGCTCGCATCAACTCCTGCGGAGCCGGCCGTCCATCTCGCTCGCCGACGCCGCGGTCCGGTGCGGCTTCTACGACCAGGCCCACCTGGCGCGGGATTGGCGGGACATCGTCGGGATCCCGCCCTCGAGATGGCGGGCCGAGGAGCTGTTCTCATTCATCCAAGCGGACCAGACGTCAGAAGGAGCAGTGTCGAGGGCATGACCGCACAGAAGACAGACACCACCACCGTCTGGCCCACGCTCAGCTACGCGAACGCGCGAGAGGCAATCGCGTTCCTCGTGAACGCCTTCGGGTTCATCGAGACCGCCGTCTACGGGGAGGGGGAGCGGGTCGACCACGCTCAGCTCGACTGGCCGGGCGGCGGCGGCATCATGCTCGGCTCGCAACGCCCCGACTCAGCCGTTGGTGACCTGCCGACGGGGGTCGGCTCGGTGTACATCGTCGTCACCGACCCCGACGCGCTGTACCGGCGCGCCGTCGACGCCGGGGCGACCATCGTGAAGGGGCTGACCGACGAGGATTACGGCTCGCGTGGGTTCACCTGCCGCGACCCCGAGGGCGTGTACTGGAGCTTCGGTACCTACAGAGGCGAATAGCCGGCACCGCCGGGGTGGGGAGAGCCGCCCAGGACCCAGTGATCGGCGGGGACCACCTCGTCGGGCTTCGGCGGATGCGGCGGCGTGCCGTCGCCGAACGGTCTGCCGCCCAACGATTCCCTCCCGTGCGGCTCGAGCCAGTTCGCGAGATCCGGCCCCTTGGGGATGATCTGGGTCGGGTTCACGTCGGAGTGCACCACGTAGTAGTGCTCCTTGATCTGCGCGAAGTCGATGGTGTCGCCGAAGCCAGGCGTCTGGAACAGGTCTCGCGCGTAGTCCCACAGCACGTGCATCTCGGTGAGCTTGCTGCGGTTGCACTTGAAGTGCCCGTGATAGACCGGATCGAACCGGACCAGGGTGGTGAACAGCCGGACATCTGCCTCGGTGATGGTGTCGCCCACCAGGAATCGCTGCGTCGCGAGGCGATGGGTCAGCCAGTCCAACCTCGCGAAGAGGCGGTCATAGGCTGCTTCGTACGACTCCTGTGTGCCTGCGAAACCGCAGCGGTACACGCCGTTGTTGACATCCTTGAACACCAGCTCGGCGACCTCGTCGATCTCCGGTCGCAGCGCCTCCGGGTACAGGTCGGGTGCGCCCTCGCGGTGGAACTGCTTCCACTCGGTCGAGAGGTCGAGGGTGATCTGCGGATAGTTGTTGGTCACGACCTGACCGGTCGGGATGTCGACGACCGCGGGCACCGTGATCCCGCGCGGATAGTCGGGGAAGCGCGCGAAGTAGGCGTCCTGCAGGCGCGGGATCTTCAGCACCGGGTCCACCCCGCTGGGATCGAGGTCGAAGGTCCAGCTCCGCTGGTCGTGCGTCGGCCCGCAGATGCCCATCGACAGGACGTCCTCGAGGCCGAGCAGGCGCCGCACGATGATGGCCCGGTTGGCCCACGGGCAGGCCCGCGCGACGACGAGGCGGTAGCGACCGGGCTCGACCGGGTAGGCGTCGCGGCCGTCCGCGGTGATCCGGGTGTTGATGTAGCGGGTGTCGCGGGTGAACTCCTGGCCCGCTTCGACGTACGAGCCGGTGGTGCTGTTCTCGTCGGTCACTGTTCATCAACTCCGTCGGCGGTGGGCAACAATTCACACGGTACTTCGCGGGAGCGTCGCCGCGGTATGGACGCCCAGCTCCTCGTAGCCCAGCGACGCGGCCATCCGGCGCGAGGCCGTGTTGCCGGGGTGGCTGCGCCACTGCGGGATCAGGCCGGCGTCGATCGCGTCGTTGGTCGTCAGCCGGGCCACCACGGCTCCGTGTCCGCGCCTGCGGTGATCCGGCGAGGTGAGCGCGCCCATGTGGGCCAGGATGCCCTGCCATTCCACGTATCCGGACGAGGACAGCGGCGTCCCGGCGTCGTCGACGAGCGTGAACCAGTTCCGCTTTCCGGTGAGGTCGGCCTCCGCAACGTCGTCGGGCGGGCAGGCCGACTGCAGGGCCAGCACGTGTTCGAGGTCGTGCGAGATCAGCGGGTCCTCGCGGCCGATCTCGGTGCCCACATCGGCGGCGAAGGACAGCAGTCGCGGGCCCGAACAGCTGCCACCGTGGTCCTTGGTGATCGTGAGCATCGTCGCGCCGTCGGTCAGCTCATCGTCGCTGTAGTGCTGCGCCCGTTCGATCGCCCAGCCCGGGCCCACCAGCGCGGTGGTCCCAGCCAGCCGGAGGAACCGGACCCGGTCGGAGGTCTGGTCCACCAGGAGCTGCCGGGTACCCGGCAGGGCCAGGCCACGGTCCGGCAGTCCCAGTTCCCTGGCCCAGGCCAGGGCGATGATGTCGATCTGATGGGCGTCCACCCTGGCCACGGTATCGGTCCCGGCGCTCGGCGCACGCCGGCCACAGCATCGCGGCCCAGCCCGCGACGACGAGCACCGCGGCGATCACGTCGCTCGGCCGGTGCCACTGGCAGATCATCACCGCGGATCCGGCCGCGGCGGCGGCCCCGCACATCAGCGCCGCCGCCGCGGACCGCGAGCCAGGGGTCAGGACCATCGCCAGCCCGACCGCCAGCGAGGTGAGCACGGTGACGTGCCCGCTGGGCAGCGTGTTCTGCGCGCCCCAGCCGAGATACGGCCGGTCGAGCAGCATCTTGACCGCCTGCGTGGTGAGGTTCGCGCCCGCGATCACCGCCAGCGCAACCATGATCGAGCGCGGCCGACGACGGATCAGCCCGATGAGGGCGATCACTCCGATCGCCGTGGCGATGAACGTCGCATTCACCGCGCCGAGCAGGGCGAAGCCCGCCTCGTGCCAGGAGTCGGGTGCGGCGTTCGCGGCGCGCATCGCCTGCTGGTCGACGAGCTGGCCGCCCTCGGTGGTGACGAACACCGAGTGCACGACCATCAGCGCGATCGCGCACATCGTCGCGATCGTCGCGCCCGGCATGAACCGCGGTACGCGGCCACGGGCCTTCGGCTTCGGGGTCCCCATTCGAACCAGCATGCCGCGCCCACATGAGAGCTCGGTGAGAAAAGCCGTTGCCGAAGTCAGTTCCACGCCGTATATTCCATCTGGACTAATTGGCGCGGAATAGGTGGGGGTGAACATGGCGGCCACGGCGTTGACGCCCCTCGGGATCACCGTGCTGGCGCTGCTGTTCGAGCGGCCCATGCATCCGTACGAGATGTACCAACTGCACGTGACGCGACGCGACGACCGGATCGTCAAGATCAGGCCGGGCTCGCTCTACCACACGGTGGAGCGGCTCGAACGCCAAGAACTGGTCGCCGTCGTCGGTACGGAGCGGGCAGGCAATCGCCCGGAGCGCACCACCTACTGCGTCACCGACGCCGGGCGTGCGGCGCTCACCCGGTGGGTGGGCGAGACCCTCTCGACCCCCAAACCGGAGTACCCGGCGTTCCCGCTGGCGCTCGCCGAGGCGCACAACCTCGGTGCCGACAGCGTGTGCGCCGCCATGGCCGAACGGATCGGCCTCGTGGAGAAGGACCTCGCCGAACTCGACGCGTTGCGCCAGGTGGCGGTGTCCAAAGAGATCCCGCGGGTGTTCTGGTTCGGCTTCGACTACCTGCGTGCTCTCGCGGTCACCGAGGTCGAGTGGCTGCGCGGGCTGATCGACGAGATAGAGAGCGGCGCACTGCCGTGGCACACCGACAAGCAACACTGCGAACTGGCGAAGGGCTGACACGTGACCGAGATCAACCAGAACGCCGAAATCAAACAGTGGCCCGCGCTCTGGGCTCTGTGTCTGGGCTTCTTCATGATTCTGGTGGACTCCACCATCGTCGCGGTCGCGAACCCCGCGATCATGGAGGACCTGCAGACCGACATCAACAGTGTCGTGTGGGTGACCAGCGCCTACCTGCTGGCCTACGCGGTCCCGTTGCTCATCACGGGCAGGCTCGGTGACCGCTTCGGTCCCAAGAACCTCTACCTGCTCGGGCTCACCCTGTTCACCGCGTCCTCGCTCTGGTGCGGTCTGTCCGGCAACATCGAGATGCTCATCGTCGCGCGCGTGTTCCAGGGCTTCGGTGCCGCGCTGATGACCCCGCAGACGATGGCCGTGATCACCCGGATCTTCCCGCCGGACAAGCGCGGAACCGCGATGGGACTGTGGGGCGCGGTCGCCGGTGTCGCCACCCTGGTCGGCCCGCTCGCGGGCGGTGTCCTGGTCGACGGACTCGGCTGGCAGTGGATCTTCATCGTCAACGTCCCGGTCGGCGTCATCGCCTTCTTCGCGGCGTGGCGGTTCGTGCCGTCGCTCGAGACCCATCAGCACCGTTTCGACATCCCCGGGGTGATCCTCAGTGCCGCGGGCATGTTCTTCCTGGTCTTCGGTCTGCAGGAGGGCAACACCTACGACTGGTCCGCGCTGGTCTGGCTGTCGATCGTCAGCGGCATGATCCTGCTCGCGGCCTTCATCTGGTACCAGTCGTGGAACAAGAACGAGCCACTGCTGCCGCTGGGACTGTTCAAGGACCGCAACTTCTCCCTGGCCAACATCGCGATCACGTCGATGGGCTTCTCGATCACCGCGATGGTGGTGCCGCTGATGTTCTACGCGCAGGCCGTCCGCGGGCTCTCGCCGACCGGTTCGGCGCTGCTGATGGTCCCGATGGCGGTGCTCACCGGCGCGCTGGCGCCGAACGTCGGCAAGCTGGTGGACCGGGTGCACCCGCGCTACATCGCCGCGCCCGGCTTCCTGATGCTCTCGATCTCGCTCGCGTGGCTCGCGATGGTGATGAAGCCGGACGTCGCGATCTGGGAGCTGTTGCTGCCCATCGCCCTGATGGGCGTCGCGAACGCCTTCATCTGGTCGCCGCTGGCGGCAACCGCCACCAGGAACCTGCCGATGAACGCGGCAGGAGCGGGCTCCGGCGTGTACAACACCACCCGGCAGGTCGGTGCGGTGCTCGGTAGTGCGGGCATCGGTGCCCTGATCACCTCGCGGCTGACCGCCAACGGCGTACCGACCGGCGGTGAGCACGAGGCAGGCGGCGCGATGCCGAGCTTCATCGTCGACGGGTTCAGCACCTCGATGGCGCAGGCAGTGCTGCTGCCCGCGGGTGTGTTGCTGATCGGTTTCGTTGCGTCGCTGTGCTTCTCGCGGCCGATCCGGGAAGGCGACCAGCCCCCGGTTGACGTCGGACAGGAGCGCGTCCAGGCCTAGGCCGCGCGGGCTCGGGTGTGGCAGGCTGACGCCATGACCGCGTCGTTCCCGCCTGCCAGCCCCGAGCCCGCCAAGCCGACCCGGCTGGAGCGCGTCACCACGGACGCCGGTGCCGAGATCGCCGTGCTGACCTTCGCGCACGGGCCGCTGAATCTGTTCGACAAGGCCATGTTCGACGCGATCACCGCCGACGTGGACGCGCTGAGCGCGGCCCCTCCGCGTGCGGTGCTGCTGCGCGCGGAGGGCAAGGTCGTCTCCGGCGGCGTCGATGTGCACGTCTTCGAGGGGTTGAGCACCGAGCAGGGCGCCGAGCTGTGGCGGACCCTGTTCGCGGAGATCATCCACCAGATCGAGGCCCTGCCCTGCCCGGTGGTGTACGCCGCGCACGGGCTGACGCTCACCGCCGCCTTCGAGATCGCGCTCGCCTGCGACATCATCCTCGCGGCGCCCAAGGCCAAGTTCGGTCTCGTCGAGACGGTGGTCGGGTTGACGCCGTCGATGGGCGGGCCGCAGCGGCTCGCCGAGCGCGCCGGGTCGGGCCGGGCCAGGGAACTGGTGATGACCGGCGATCTGTACGACGCCGCGACATTGGCCTCCTGGGGAGTCGTCAACGCGGTGCACGAGGATGTCGACGCGGCCTCCCGCGCCCTGGTCGCGAGGCTCGCGGACGGCCCGACCCGAGCGCACCACGCCACCAAGCAGATCATCGAGGCCTGGCGCTCCGGCGGTGTCGCACACGCGGACTCGATCACCCCCGAGGTCTCGGGCGAGCTGTTCGGCACCGAGGACCTCGCGGGCGCGGTCCGCAGCTTCCTCGACGTCGGACCGGGCAAGGCCACCTACACGGGGCGCTGAGCGCCGAGTCGGCTCGCGTCGGCGCGGTAGCGCCTAGGGTGAGCGGCATGTCTGATGAAGTGCTGCTCGAACGTCGTGGCCGCATCCTGGTCATCACCATCAATCGCCCGGAGGCGCGCAACGCGATCAACGCCGCGGTCAGCAACGGGCTCGCGGCCGCGGTCGACGAACTCGATGCCGACGCGGACCTTTCGCTCGCCGTCCTGACCGGCGCGGGGGGCAACTTCTGCGCGGGCATGGATCTCAAGGCGTTCGTCGCGGGCGAGAACGTGATCGCCCCCGGCAAGGGGCTCGGCTTCACCGAGGCGCCGCCCCGCAAGCCGATCATCTCCGCCGTCGAGGGATACGCACTCGCGGGCGGCACCGAGCTGGTGCTGGCGACGGACCTGGTGGTCGCGTCCTCGGAGGCCCGGTTCGGCATCCCCGAGGTCAAGCGCGGACTGGTCGCCGCCGGCGGCGGTCTGCTGCGGCTGCCGAAGCGGATCCCGTATCAGAAGGCGCTCGAATTGGCGCTCACCGGAGACAGTTTCACCGCGGAGGAGGCGCACGGTTACGGCTTCGTCAACCGGCTGACCGAACCGGGCAAGGCGCTCGACGGTGCGCTGGAGCTGGCCGAGCGGATCACCGCGAACGGTCCGCTGGCGGTCGCCGCCACCAAGGAGGTGATCGTCAAGTCGTCCGGCTGGACCGACGAGGAGGCGTTCACCCGGCAGCTGGAGCTGATGGGGCCGGTATTCGCCTCGGAGGACGCGCAGGAGGGGGCGATCGCCTTCGCGCAGAAGCGCGCTCCGGTCTGGAAGGGCCGATAGGGGTGCGTCCGCGTCGGGTGGCCGCGCTGTCGGCACTCGTGCTGGTGGCCGGGCTGCTCGGTGGGTGCGCCACGCAGGAACAGGATTCGGTGAGGGAGCCCGCGGACGTCGCGGCCGACGGCTACGTCTACGGCTATGCGCCGATCGCCCTGGCCCGGACCCGGGCCAACATGATCTGCCTGCTGCCGGTCAACCAGCTCTACAGCCAGTCGGCCATGTCGGGGCCGGAGACCAGGGTGGTCGTCGCCCCGAACGCGGACACCCTGTACTCGATCGCCTGGCTCGACCTCCGGTCCGGCCCGGTGCTGCTGACCCATCCCGAGATGGGGGAGCGGTACTTCGATTTCCAGTTGCTCGACATGTACACCAACGTGTTCGGCAACATCGGCACCAGGGAGACCGGGCAGGCGGCGGGCTCGCACGTGATCGTGCCGCCCGGATGGCACGGAGAGACGCCAGCGGGCGCCGCGGTGATCGAGTCGCCCACCTGGGATGCCTGGGTGATCGGGCGCACCCTGGTGGAGTCCGATGCTGACCTGGCAGCCGCCCGGGCCGTCCAGCAGCAGTACAAGATGACGGTGCTCGGCTCCCCGATCCCGGACGCGCCGCCGCCGCTGCCGCCGACCGACTGCGGCAACAACCCGGCGCCGCAGGCGATCGCGGGGTCCGGCCCGAAATTCTTCGACGAGCTGTCCGCGATCCTCGCGGCGAATCCGCCGCCCGAGGCGGACGCGCCGATGCTCGAGCAGCTCGCAACCCTCGGGGTGACGCCCGGCGCGACCCCCAGCGGCGGCGAACCGGACGACGTGGCGGCCCTGGCGGCGGGCGTGGTCCGCGGGGACAAGCAGATCGTCGGGCTCGCCAGCACCTCGTTCGGCGGCGAGGGCCCGTGGAGCTCGCTGCAGGACGCGGGCCGGTACGGCACCGACTACCTGCACCGCGCCGGGGTCGCGAAGATCGGACTCGGGGCGAACGTGCCCGAGGAGTCGATGTACCACGTCGCCAGGACCGACTCGGGTGGCGCCGCGCTGCGCGGAGACGGTGGCGGCTATCGGCTGCACTTCCCGGCGGGCGGGCTGCCGCCGATCGACGAGCGCGGCTTCTGGTCCGTCACCCTGTACGGACCGGACATGTTCTTCGTGGCGAACCCGTTGGGCCGCTATGCGATCGGTGACCGCACCCCAGGACTGGTTCGTGGCGCCGACGGCTCCCTCGACCTCTGGATCGGGGCCGAGCCGCCCACGTCCGGTCCGTCCAACTGGTTGCCCGCCCCGCCCGGCGAGTTCGTCCTCATGCTGCGCTCCTACCTGCCGACCGATCAGGCGTGGATGCCGCCGGGTCCGGAACCGGCGCGCTGACGCGGGATACTGGACGCCTGACGACCTCAGGAGGACACCGTGTCGACCCCGCTCGCCGAGCTGCACATGCACATCGAGGGATCCCTCGAGCCGGAGCTGATCTTTGCGCTCGCCGAGCGCAACAAGGTGGAGTTGCCCTACCGGGACCTCGATGACCTGCGCGGACGCTACGAGTTCAGCGACCTGCAGTCCTTCCTGGACCTCTACTTCGCGAACATGGCGGTGTTGCGGACCGAGCAGGACTTCGCCGACCTGGCCCGCGCCTACTTCGCGCGTGCGGCGGCGGGCGGGGTCCGGCACGCGGAGATCTTCTTCAACCCGCAGGCGCACACGCTCCGCGGGGTGCCGCTGCGCGCGGTCCTCGACGGGCTGGCCGATGCCGTCCGCACCAGCGAGGCCGAATTCGGGGTGTCCAGCGACCTGATCGCGGCCGTGCTCCGGGACCGGCCGGTGCCCGAGGCCGAGGCGATGCTGGACGAGGTGCTCCGGCTGGACGTCCCGGTTCTCGGTCTCGGCCTGGACTCCGCCGAGGTCGGCTATCCGCCGTCGCTGTTCGTTGACGTGTTCGCGCGGGCGCGGGCGAACGGGCTGCACACCGTGGCCCACGCGGGGGAGGAGGGTCCGCCCGACTACATCTGGCAGGCGCTGGATCTGCTCGAGGTGGAGCGGATCGACCACGGCGTGCGGTGCCTGGAGGACGAGGCCCTGATCTCGCGGCTCGTGGACGAGCAGATCCCCCTGACCGTCTGCCCGCTGTCGAACGTGCGGCTGAAGGTTGTCGACACCCTGGCCGAGCATCCGCTGCGCCGCATGCTCGAGGCGGGACTGCTGGTCACGGTGAACTCCGACGACCCCGCCTACTTCGGCGGGTACGTCGACGACAACTTCGCGCGGCTGCAGGCGGAGCTCGGGCTCACCGAGCAGGAACGGGAAACCCTGGCCCGCAATTCCATCCGGGCCTCGTTCGCCTCCCCGGAACGGAAGGCGCAGCTCACTGAACTGTGAGTGTGTCGTACCCCCATCGGGGTACGACACACTCGCGGGCGCGGATCACCGCTATCCCAGGACCTGGCGCAGGTAGGCGTTGTCGAACACCCGGGCCGGGTCGTACTTGTCCCGCACCGACCGGAACTCGTCGAAGTGCGCGTAGGTCGGCTGCAGATCCGCCGCGGTGCGCGAGTGCAGCTTGCCCCAGTGCGGTCGTCCGTCGACGGCGCGGGCGATCGACTCGACGGCATTGAAGTACTCGCTGTGATCACGACGGTGGTACTGGTGCACGGCGATGTAGGCGGAGTCGCGGCCGTTCGCGGTCGACAGCCAGACGTCGTCGGCCGCGGCGAACCGGACCTCGACAGGGAAGGCGACCCGGAAGTCGGACTTCTGCAGCCAGCCGTCGATCTCGCGGAGCGTCTCGGGGAGCGCCTCGGCGGGGATCGCGTACTCCATCTCGCGGAACCGCACCCGCCGCGGGGAGGCGAACACCGCGTAGTTGCGGTCGGTGAACTCGCGCGCCGAGAGCGCCCGTGCGGCGACGTTGTTGATCCGGGGGATCGCGGCAGGGAACCGGGTGGCGACCCGGTTGACGCCCTCGAACAGGGTGTTGGAGAGCAGCTCGTCGTCGATGTAGCCGCGGATCTTGTTGACGGGGGTGAGCGGGGTGTCGCCGGGCAGCCGGGTGTTGTGCTTGGTCAGCACCCGGTCGGTGTGCGGGAACCAGTAGAACTCGAAGTGGTCGACGCTGTGGGCGTGCTCGTCGATCCGTCCCATGACCTCGCTCAGCCGCGCGGGCGCCTCGACCGCGCGCATGGCGTAGGCGGGCTCGCACAGCAGCGTCATCGACGCGATGACGCCGAGCGCCCCGAGGCCGAGCCGCGCGGCGTTGAACAGTTCCGCGTTCTCCTCGGCGGAACAGTTCATCACCGAGCCGTCCGCCAGCACGATCTGCAGCCCGCGGACCTGGGTGGCCAGGCCCCCGAAACGGGCGCCCGTGCCGTGGGTGCCGGTCGAGATGGCGCCCGCGATGGACTGCACGTCGATGTCGCCGAGGTTCGTCATCGCGAGACCCAGAGACCACAATGTGGGATTGAGTTCGTTCAGTCTGGTGCCCGCGAGGACCGTGACGAGGGCGCCAGACGGTTCGACCGGGACCACGGACTGGATCCCCGTAAGGTTGTCCAGGCTGATCTGCACGCCGTCGGTGACGGCGACGGGAGTGAAGGAATGTCCGGCACCAACGCACTTGACGTGCAAGCCTTCAGCTGCGGCGCGGGTGATCTCGTCACTCAGTTCCGCGACAGTCGCGGGTGCAGCGAGGCGGGTGGGTCGGGCGCTGGCGCAGCCGGCCCAGTTCTGCCAGAAATGTGATTCCATTCACTCATAATCTACTGGACGATCGTCCAGGTCAACACCTTCTACGGAACTGGCTCCGGCGTTCTAGGATCGGCAGATGCTGAATCGGCTTCCTGCGGAAGAACGTCGCGCCCAACTCGTCGAGTCTGCGATGGGTATCGCGGAGCGCACCGGGATCAATTCCGTCACCATTCGTGCCGTCGCCGAGGAGGCAGGGGTCTCGCTCGGGGTGGTCCACTACTGCTTCGAGAACAAGGAGGCGCTGGTCGCCGCCATGGGTGAGGCCCTCGTTCTCCAGCTGAGCAGTGCGTTGCGGTACGCATTCGGCACTGCGCAGGGTGAGGGCGACCAGAGCGGCCTGCGCGGCCTACGCGAGGTGTTGCACAGCGGCCTGTCCAATATGTGGCCGCTCATCGAGATGACGCCCAACCGGCAGCTGCTCACCTACGAGATCACCGCGTACGGGCTCAGGCAGCAGGCCGCGGGCGCCGAGCTCGCCGGGTCCATCGCTTCCCTGCAGTACCGGACCATGGACGTCGAGGCGACCGCCTTCCTCGAGGAGACGGCCCGGTACACGGGGACCAACTGGACCGAGCCGGTCGAGCACATCGCCCGCTTCTGCCTCGCGGTCATCGACGGCATCGTGCTGCGGTGGCTCGTCGACCGTGACGGTGAGGCCGTGATCGCTCAGCTCGACGACGCGGTGCAGATGATCGCCATGAAGGCGGTCGAGCCGGAATCCGAGCAGAGCTAAACCTGGACACTCGTCCAACTGAGTGGTTGACTCTGGCCATGACCTCGACCCGCGAACGGCTGGACTCCTACGCCATGACCTCCACCCGCGAACGGCTGGACGCCGCTACCCGTGAACTCGATCCGCCGCTGGCCGCGGTGGACCTCGGCACGCTGCGCACCAACGCCGCGGACCTCGTCCGGCGCGCCGGTGGCACCCCGGTCCGGGTGGCCAGCAAGTCGGTTCGCTGCCGGGCGGTGCTCGAGGAGACGCTGGGCTCGGGGCTCACCGCGCAGGGCGGATTCCGCGGCATCATGTCCTACTCGCTGCGCGAGGCGATCTGGCTGGTGCGGCTCGGCGCGCGCGACGTGCTGATGGGATACCCCACCGTGGACCGGGGCGCGCTCGCCGAGCTCGCCTCCGACCCGCTGCTGCTCGAGTCGATCACGCTGATGGTCGACAACTCGACCCAGCTCGACGTGCTGCACGACGCGGCGGGCAGCACCTCGGTGCCTGCCCGGGTGTGCCTCGACATCGACGCCTCGCTGCGGGTCGGCCCGGTCCATCTCGGTGTTCGGCGGTCGCCGCTGCGGACCCCCGACGAGGCCGCGGCCGTCGCCCGCGAGGCCAAGCGCCGCGGGTTCGTGGTGGTGGGCGTGATGTTCTACGAGGCGCAGATCGCGGGCCTGCCGGACACCAGCGCGCCGGTCCGGCTGGTCAAGCGCGCCTCCGCGGCCGAGCTCGCGACCAGGCGCTCGGCGGTCGTGGATGCCGTCACCGCCACCGTCGGCGAGCTGCAGATCGTCAACAGCGGCGGCACCGGCTCGCTCGAGGTCAGCTCCGCCGACAGTTCGGTCACCGAGGTGACGGCCGGTTCCGGGTTGTACGTGCCGACGCTCTTCGACCGGTACAACGCGTTCACCCCGCGCCCGTCGGTGTACTTCGCGCTGTCCGCGGTCCGCAAGCCGACGCCCCGCATCGTCACCCTGTTCGGCGGCGGCTACATCGGGTCCGGCCCCGCCGGCCCCACGCGGGTGCCGACCCCCGTCTGGCCCGCGGGCCTCAAGCTCACCAGGAACGAGGGCGCAGGCGAGGTCCAGACCCCGGTGACCGGCGATCCGGCCGCGGCTCTTCGGATCGGGGACCGCGTCTGGTTCCGGCATGCCAAGGCCGGTGAGCTCTGCGAGCGGTTCAACGAGCTGCACCTCGTCGAGGCCGACGGGACCCGCACCACGGTGCCCACCTTCCGCGGCGAGGGGCAGTGCTTCGGCTAGAGGTGTGTCCGCATAAAGGCGCCGAGCTCGGTCAGTCCGGCGGGAGTGGTCGGTAGGTAGTGGGTCAGTGCCGGGGAGCGGACGATCACGGCGCGCCACTTGCCGCGGGAGAGGGCCACGTTGAGTCGGTTCCTGGATAACAGGAAGCCCATGCCTCGGGGAACCTCGTCGGCCGAGGACGCCGTCATCGACATCAGCACCACCGCGGCTTCCCGGCCCTGGAACTTGTCGACGGTGCCGACGAGGACCTCGTCGAGCCCCGAGTCGCCGAGGGTCCGTCGGAGCAGGCTCACCTGGGCGTTGAAGGGGGCGACGACGAGGATGTCCGACTGCGCGAGCGGACGGGTGTCCTCGCCGGCACCGGGTGTCCACGGGGTGCCGAGCAACGCGCGCACCTCCGCCGCGATGGCCTCGGCTTCCTCGACCGACTCCGTTGAGTTGCCGTGGTGCTCGGCGTACAGGGCCACCACGCCGGGTTCCACGCCTGCGAGGGCGCGGGCGGTGGTGGCCGGCTCCTGCGAGTGCAGCCGTCCGTCGTAGGACAGGTCCGAGACCGCCGAGCACACCGCTGGGTGCATCCGCCAGGTCCGGTCCAGGAAGTAGCCGAGCTCCGGCGGCAGTGCGCCGTGACCCTCCGCCAACCAGCCGAGGGCCGAGGTGTCCACCGGCTCCGGATGGGTGCCCTGGCTGACCTGGGGCAACTGCTGAGGGTCGCCCAGCAGTAGCAGGTTGCGTGCGGAGATCGCCACCGCGACGGTGTTGGCGAGCGAGAACTGACCGGCCTCGTCGACCACCAGCAGGTCCAGGCTGCCCGCGGGAACCCGGGCGGTGTGCGCGAGATCCCATGCGGTCCCGCCGATCACGCAGCCCGTCGGCTCGTGCTCGGTGAGGAAGGCCGCGAGTCCGCTGGACTCGACCTTCGTCCACGCCGGGTTCTCGGCCAGGCCGGAACCGGGCTTCTTCGCGACCCGCTCGCCGGGCACCCCGGCGCGCACGATCCCATCGAGCATGTTCTCGACCACCGAATGTGATTGGGCGACAACGCCGATTCGCCAGCCGTGCCGGTTCACCAGCTCGGCGACCACCGCGGCGCCGGTGTGGGTCTTGCCGGTGCCGGGTGGCCCCTGCACCGCGAGGTAGGAGTCGTCGAGGTCGCGCAGTGCAGCGATGATCGCGGCGGCCTTGTGGTCCGGGTCGGCCACGGGGAGCGGATTGCCGGAGCGCGTGCGGGGCGGGACCCGGCGCAGCACGTCAACGGCAGCCGAGGCGGGCATCGACGGCAGGGCCGCGGCCATCGCGGCGGCCTGCTCGGCGATCGCGGCTTCGATGGCCACCGTCCGGACCGGCTGGCCGGGGGCCAGGGCCATCGGTAGGACGGCGTGCGGGCCGGTGCCGGTCGGCTCGAGTTCCTCCACGACGGCCACCTCGCGCGGCTCGCCGTCGGGCCCGTCCTCCTCCGCGAGCGCGAGGACCGTGACGAGGACGGCGCCGCGGGTACGCGGGTCGTCGGAGCCGATCCCGGTGCCCTGCTCGTAGAGCGCGTACAACTGGTCACCGACGCGCACCGTCGTGCCTGCGCCCCAGTGTCCGGCGAGGCGAACGTGCCTGCGCTGCTTGCGTTGCCGCGGGGTGCTCTTGTGCCACTCGACGGGCACCTCGGCCCGCTCGGCCACCAGGACGTCGGCGGAGTCCGCCCACTCGTCCTCGGGCTGGACGAGCCGGTCGAAGTGCGCCCACCAGAACGGTTTGCGCTCGCGTCGGTGGTAGCCGACCGCGGCGGCCATCAGGGCTGCGGCCCGCTGGTCGTCGGTGCGCTCTCCCGGCAGGGCGTCGCCGACATGGTCGCGGAGTGCGGTCTCGGCCGCGCTCGCCTCCTCGACGGGCGCCGAGAGCACCTGCTGCGCCGGGTGCGGCTGCACTCCGTGCTCGGCCGCGACGGCCCGCAGCCAGTCCCGCAGCCGCAGCGTGGAGACGCAGTCGTACTCGTTGTAGTCGGCGATCTCCTTCAGGAGCTCCTGTGCCTCGCGCTCGCGCCCCGCGTCGCGCAGCGCGCAGTAGTCCGCGTAGGCGACGATCGAGGCGGCGGCGTTGGTCACGTCGCCGTCGCGCAGCTGCTTGCCCATGTACAGGGGTTCGAGCTTCTTGATCGAGTACGACGAGGCGCCGACCCGGACCGCGCCGCGGACCAACGGGTACAGGTCGACCAGCACGTTCTCCCGCAACAGCGTGTCCACCGATTCCTCGCCGACGCCGTAGCGGCCCGCCAGCCGTAGCAGAGCGGTCTTCTCGTAGGCCGCGTAGTGGTAGACGTGCATGCCGGGGAAACGCTTGCGGCGCTCGGCGACGTAGTCGAGGAAGTCGAGCAGGGCGCGGCGTTCCTGGGCGCGGTCGTGCGCCCAGAACGGGCGGAAGGTCCCGTCGGTCTCCGTCACGCCGAACAAGTACTCGAGGCCCCAGTCGGTGGATCCGTCCTCCGCCCACAGCGGATCGCCCTCGAAGTCGAAGAAGATGTCGCCCGGGTCGGGCTCCGGGACGGCGGCAAGCGCGCTCGCGCCGTCGATCACCTCGTACACCGGGGTGTGCGAGCGCTCCTGCCGGACCTGTGCGGCGGCCTGGGCCTGCAGTCCGCCGAAGGTGCGCGCGCTCATACCCTCGACCGGCTCGGTGCGGTCGGCGAGGGCGTCGAGGTCGACGACGCCACCGCGAATCAGCTTTTCCCGCTGCGAGAATCGCATCCCGGCCACCAGCAGCAGGTCCCGGGTCCGCACGATCTCCGGCGTGCACTGCTCGCACCGGCCGCAGCCGCGGTAGCGCGAATCGGACCAGGCCACCGGCGCCTGCTCGCGGTGGTGCCCGTCGAGGACCCGGACCAGCTCGTCGCGACGCTGTCGGAATACCGGGGCGATGTCTCCCAGCGCGAAGTCCGCGGTGCTGTGATCGCCGAGGACCAGCGTGGCGTGCGGCGCGGCGGGGACCCCGTCGGCAGTCAGCGCGTCCGCGTAGGCCGCCAACTGCAGCAGGGCGGTGACCTTGGCGTGGCGCGAGAGCTTGGTGTCGACCACCACGTACCGGTCGCCCTCACGCACCAGGAAGTCGCAGAAACCGAGGAAGCGTCCGTCGAAGAAGGTGCCCTGGTAGATCACGTCCGCACCGGACCGGGCCGCTGCCACCGTCGCCTTGTTCGCCCGGGTCAGTTCCTCCCAGTCCAGGCGCGGTCGGTCGATCCGCACCACGCCGTCCCCGAAGCGCTCGACGTACCGGTCGAGCTGACGCTGTTCGTGCGCGTCGCCGAGCTCGGACGTCCGGGCCAGCATCGGGTCCGTCCGGTCGGCGCCTGCCGGTTCGATCCGCCCCAGCTTCGCGTCGAGCCTGCGCAGCAGCGCGTACTCGCACTCCGCGGCCTGGGACAAGTCGCTGGCGCTGAAGATCAACACGTCGTCGAGGAGGAACACGGGACGACTATCGCAGACGGCGCCGACACATCCGGTGGGTCGGCGCGGCTGCGACCTAGCCGCGCCCGCCGCAGGCCGCGGAGATCCCCGCCAGGGTCTGGGCCGCCGCCAACTCGGCGTCGAGCGCCGCCTCCCCGAGCGGGTCCTGGTCGGCGGGATGGTGGATGCCGAGCACCGTCACCGGGCGGCCGTCGGCCGGGGTGAGCGTCAGGCGGGCCCCTGGTACGAACCCGGGAGCGGGCTCGGACGGTACGACGCCAGCCCCCGCCAGTGCGCGCAGCGTCGCGTCCCAGCCGGCCGGGCCGAGCGCGACGATCACCCGCACCCAGCGGCCCACCTCGGCGTACTCGCGATCCAGCCACGACGCATCGCCGACCGCGGAGACGATCCGGGTCCCGAACAGGTGCTGCCCCGGCGCGCGCAGCCCGGTGGGCCGGGAGGCGACACCGATGCGGTGCAGCGACCCGGCGATCCGGTCCTCCGCGGCCGGGTCCGGTGCCGGGTCCACGATCAGCAGCTTGGGCAGGGTGTCGCCGTATCCGGGCACAATCGTCGACATGAGCCCCATTGAACCCGATCCGGCGCTGATCGACGCGGCCCGCACCGCTGCCCGAGTGGTGGTGTTCTCCGGGGCGGGCATGTCCGCCGAGTCCGGCGTGCCCACCTTCCGCGACGCGCTCACCGGGCTGTGGCAGCGGTTCGACCCGACCGAGCTGGCCACCCCGCAGGCGTGGGAACGTGATCGCGAGCTGGTGTGGGCCTGGTACCAGTGGCGTAGCGCGCTGGTGCGGCGGGTACAGCCGAACGCCGGTCACCGCGCCGTGGCGGACTGGGCACGGTTTGCCGAGCTGGCGGTGGTCACCCAGAACGTCGACGACCTGCACGAGCGGGCAGGCTCGGACGTCGCCGCGCACCTGCACGGGAGCCTCTTCGCGCCGCGGTGCAGTGCGTGCGGAACGGCGGCGGAAGTCGACGTCCTTCCGGACCGAGCACCGGTGGAACGTCTTTCGCCACCCGAGTGTGCCGCGTGCGGCGCGGCGGTCCGGCCGGGCGTGGTGTGGTTCGGCGAGCAGTTGCCGCAGGCGGCGTGGGACGTCGCGGAGGGTGCGGTCGAGGGGTGCGACCTGATGGTGGTCGTCGGTACCTCTGGGATGGTGCACCCGGCGGCGGAACTCCCGGCGCGGGCGGCCGCGTCGGGTGCGACCGTGGTCGAGATCAATCCGGAGCCAACCGAATTGACCGCCGTGGCAACTCATTGCTGGCGGGCCACCGCGGCCCAGGCGCTGCCCGTGCTGGTGGCGGCCTGCGCTCCTGCCGGGGGCTGAACAGGCAGCTCCGCCCTAGAAGGCTCGCAGCGCCTCACGACTGAGTTGGTAGCCGTGCCCGGAACCCTCGTCGGCGCAGAGCAGCCCGCCCTCGGTGCTCAGGCAGCCGAAGTCGCCCATCCGGATGCTGCTGCCGTACGGCAGCACCTTGCTGCCCCTGGTGACCAGCGCCCTGGGCAGACACACGCCCGCGGCGACGCCCTCGTCGGTGAGCATCGCGTAGTCGGGGAACCACTGGCACGGTTCCTTCGCGTCCGCGGGTTTGGTCGCGGACGGATAGGTGTGGTCGCTGACCTCGCACAGCAGCACGGTCGGCTCCTTCGGCGTCGAGCAGCGGATGTTGCCGCTCGGTGTCGTGAAGTGGAATCCGATGGTGGGCGCGGCGGGGGAGGAGTCGGTCTCCTTCGCGTCGTGGTAGGTCTCGGGGTCGACCGCGGACCCGGCGGCGATCCGGGCGGTGTCGGTGGTGGCACCCGGGGTCGGCGGTCGCGGCGGCGCCTGCTCGCTGGAGGTGGCGGGGGTGCCCCAGTCCTCGGCGGCGACCGCCGTTCCCTCGATGCCTGCGCTGCCACATCCGCTCACCGCGACTCCGATCGTGACGGCGCCGAGGGTACGGAGGAGGGTGGGGGCACATGCGAGGAACCGTCGCGGCATCGGTTGACTATCTCAGATGATTTCGTGCCCCTGCGCGGTGTGCTGACGGCACAATGTCCCGATGCCATTCTTCTCGGGGGTCAGCGGGCAGGTGCACTATCGATATTGGCCGGTGCCAGATCCGGTCGTCGTCATGGTGTTCCTACACGGGTTGGGCCAGCACAGCGGTAACTATCACCGGTTCGGACGGGCCATGTCGGCGCAGGGGATCGAGGTGTGGGCCCTCGACCACATCGGCCATGGTCTGTCGGAGGGCGATCTCGGGGTGATCGGTCCGCTGCCAGGACTGGGCGACAACGCCCTGCGGCTGGCCGCGATCGCCGAGGAGCAGCGACCGGATCTTCCTGTGATCGTGATGGGGCATTCGCTCGGCGCTGCCGCGGCGCTCGCCGCGATCGAGGCGGCGCCGGCGAGGTTTCACGCGGCCGTGCTCAGTGCGCTCCCTCGCGTCATCGCCACCCGGCCGCCGATCGACACGCGGCTGCCGATCCTGACAATGCACGGCGTCGACGACAGGATGGCCCCGATCGATCCGGTCCGGTCGTGGGCCGCGGCGCTGCCGTCCGCCACTCTGCGCGAGTACCCGGACACCGGTCACGATCTGCTGCACGAACCGGTCCAGCGGGTCGTGACTTCCGACGTCGCGGCCTTCGTGCTGGGTACCGTTCAAGAATGACACCCGACCAACACCTCGAGACGCTGCGAACCGAGGGCCTGCGGCTCGCCGCGATGCCCGCGGCGGCGCTCGACGCCCATGTCCCCACGGTGCCGGGGTGGACCCTGGAACGGGTCGTGCGGCACACAGGGCGGGTGCACCGATGGGTGCGGACGACGCTCGCGGCGGGGCCGGCTGCCGAATTGGACGGGGCCGGTCAGCCGGAGTCGCTGCCCCGCGGCCCGGACTGCCTGCCGGCGTATCGGGAATCCCTCGAGCAGCTCCTGGACGAGATCGCCGCCCACGATTTCGACCGCGGTGCACCGACGTTCGCGGGTCCCGGCACCGTCGGGTTCTGGGCGCGCAGGCAGGCACACGAGGTGGCGGTGCACCGGGTGGACGCTGCCGACGCGGTGCACGCCGCGGGCGGGCCCCCGCCGGCGGACATCTCCGCGGAGTCGGCCGCGGACGGCGTCGACGAGTGGGCGCGCCTGATGTTGGTCCGCGCCATGCCGGCCGATCGGATCCCACCGGAGCTGCACGGCAGGACCGTGCACCTGCACGGCACCGACACCGAGGATGCGGAATGGCTGCTGCGGTTCGGGCCCGAGGGGGTCGCCGTCGAGGCCGGTCACGCCAAGGGCGATGTCGCGGTCCGTGGCACCGCGCAGGAGTTGCTGCTGACCATGTGGCGGCGACGGCCGCTCGCGGCACTCGAGGTGTTCGGCGATGTCACGGTGGCGCAGCGACTGGTGGACGCGGCCCGGATCTAGCCGAGCGAGCGCGGAGGTGGAACCGCGTCGGGCGCGTGTGCGTCCAACCGGAACAGGGGCACCTAGTCGGGGACGGACGGTTGATCAGGATGCGATGGAATCTCAGCCCGGATGAGTTCGACCACGCCTGGCGCGAGGCCGGACTCGACCGGTTCCCGTACCCGCTGGAGGTGCACCGCACCGTCGACGACAGTGCCGCCCACGCGCGAGCGCTGTCCAATTGGTACGAGGGCTACCGCTCCGCGGAGCTCGCCGTCGCCTTGGAGATTCTCGCGAAACCGTCCGTGCGCGTGGAGATATTCGGAGTGGAGGGTGGCGCCGCCATCAGCGATGGCCGGCCTGCCGCGGTCAGCGACGGGCGGCTCGCCGCCGAATGGGATGGGCGACCCGCAGCCGTGGTCCGGGTGCTTGGGTGCGCGAGCGAGCGCACCTCCGTTGTCGTCGCGCAGCGCCCTGGACCCACGGCGGACACGGGCGGAGACCTGGCGATGTGCCTGGGCGGGGTGGACACGCTGGCCCAGCGCATCATGGACATGCTGCCGGGGGCCGAGGCGGGTGGCGGACGATCGATGAGGGCTCCGGTGTCCGAGGTTCGTGGCGGACGCCGATCCTCACTCCTGGTACCGGTGCGCTCGGCGACCGCGGCGGCCCGGATCCGCGCGCTCCTCGACCTGCCGCGCAACGGGGTGGGACAGGTGACCGTGACCGCCGGACTCGACCGGCCCGCGTCGTCGACGAGCCGGGCGTTCAGCTGGATCGACGTGAGCGGTGATGGTCGGTATCTGGTGCGGACCGAGTCCGCGGTCGAGATTCGTCCGCTCTCGGTCGCCGACTTCACCGCGGAGCTGCGCGCGGATCTGCCGGCGACCTACTGAGCCGGATCAGGTCATGATGACCGCGTCGGCCGAGCCGAGCGCGAGCGCGAGGTTGTTGAAGAACGTCGTCACCGGGTCGTACACGAGTACGTCCTGCGGGTTGAGCATCTGGCACTCCTCCTTGGAAACGAATGGGTCGTCCCCCCGATCGGAGGGACGACCCATTCACTCACGGCCGGGGATCGCTCAGGTGTAAATGGCTTCGATTGCCGTCGCGAACTCCTGGTGGATGATGTTGCGCTTGAGCTTGAGGGTGGGGGTCAGCTCGCCGGTCTCGACGGTGAAGTCCACATCGAGGATGCGGTACTTCTTGATCTGCTCCGGGTTGGAGACCTTCTTGTTCCCCTCGGCGACCGCGGCGTCGATCTCGGCGACCAGGTCCGGGTGCTTGACGACCTCCGAGATCGCGATGTCCGCGGCGATGCCGTTGCGCTCGAGCCAACCCGGCAGGGCCTCGGGGTCGATGGTGATCAGCGCGCCGATGAACGGCTTCGCGTCGCCGACGACCAGGCACTGGCTGATCAGCGCGTGGGCGCGCAGCGCGTCCTCGAGCACGGCCGGGGCGACGTTCTTGCCGCCGGCGGTCACGATGATCTCCTTCTTGCGACCCGTGATCGAGACGAAGCCCTCCGAGTCGATCGAGCCGAGGTCGCCGGTGTGGAACCAGCCGTCGCGGATGGAATCCGCTGTGGCTGCGTCGTTGTGCCAGTAGCCGTTGAACACGACAGGTCCCTTGACCAGCAGCTCGCCGTCCTCGGCGATCTTCGCCGCATGCCCGTTGATCGGCTTGCCGACGGAGCCGACCTTCTGGGCGTCCGTGGTGTTCACGGTGATCGCGGCGCTGGTCTCGGTGAGGCCGTAGCCCTCGTAGATGGGGAGACCGATGCCACGGAAGAAGTGGCCGAGACGCGCGCCGAGTGCCGCGCCGCCGGACACCGCACGGTCACACTCGCCGCCGAGCGCCGCCCGCAGCTTGCCGTAGACCAGCTTGTCGAACAGGGCGTGCTTGAGCTTGAGCCCGAGGCCCGCTCCGCCGGTGTCCTTGGCCTCGCTCCATGCGATGGCGGTGTCGGTGGCCTTCGCGAAGATCTTGCCCTTGCCGCCGTCCTCGGCCTTCTGCTTGGCGGAGTTGTACACCTTCTCGAACACGCGCGGCACCGACAGGATGAAGTTCGGCTTGAACGCCGCGAACTGCTCGAGCAGGGTGCTGATGTCGGCGGTGTGGCCGACGGTCACCTTGTTGTCGAAGGCGCCGAAGGAGATGGCGCGGGCGAACACGTGCGCCAGCGGCAGGAACATCAGGGTGCTCTGGCCCTCGTACATCGCGTCGTTCAGCGCGATCTTCACGGCCTTGGACTCGGCGTAGAAGTTCGAGTGGGTGAGCTGGACGCCCTTGGGGCGGCCGGTGGTGCCGGAGGTGTAGATGAGCGTGGCGGCGGAGGCGGCATTCACCTGACCGCGGCGCTCGTGCAGTTCCTCGTCGGTGATGGCGGAGCCGCGGGCGGTGAGCTCGTCGATGGCTCCCGCCTCGATCTGCAGCATCTCCCGCAGCGCGGGTGCGGCCTCGGCGACGTCCTTGACGGTGGCGGCGTGCTTCGCGGTCTCGACGACCAACACGGAGGTGGCGGAGTCCTCGAGGATCCACTGCGCCTGGTCGGCGGAGGAGGTCTCGTAGATCGCGACGGTGCAGCCGCCCGCGGTCCAGATGGCGTAGTCCAGCACGACCCACTCGTAGCGGGTGGCGGACAGGATGGCGACGCGATCGCCGAGCGCGATCCCGGAGGCCATCAGGCCCTTGGCGACGCCCTTGACCTGCGCTGCGAACTCGGCCGCGGTGACGTTGACCCAGGCGCCGTTGACCAGTCGCTTGAAGGGTACGTGCTGGGGGCTCTCCTTCTCGAGGCGGAACACCGTATCGGCCATCGAGATGTCTTCCGGGATGGAAAACGACGCCGGAACTTCGAACTCTCGCACTGTGACCCCTCCAGGTACTACTGACGTGTGGAGTGTGCATTGGATCACATCTGTGATCGGTATGCACTCTCAAGGTTGTCCGGATTGCGAGGGTTCACCCCTCGCCGTGGGGAGTACATGTAACTCCAGTTAGCGTGATCTGCAGGTTTTTCGTCGGGTTGAGGCGAAGGTCACATGTCGAGCAGGTCGGTCACCTCCTGGTCCGTGAGCTGGTGGAAATCCCGGTAGGCGCCGCCGACTCCGCCGAGCCAGTGCGGGACGAGCGGGCAGATCACCTCGTCCGCCTCCTTGGCCAGCCGAGCGACCGCCTCCTCGGAGGAGACGGGCACCGCGACCACCACGCGGGCGGCCCCGTCGGCCCTGGCCACCCGGCACGCAACCGTCGCCGTCGCCCCGGTGGCCATGCCGTCGTCGACGATCACCACGGTCCGATCTCGCAGCGGGATCCGCCCCCGGTCGCCGCGCAGCACCCGTGCGCGCCGCTCGAGTTCGCGGCGCTCGCGCGATTCGACGGTGGCCAGCCCGAGCGGACTCATCCCGGTCTGCGCGAGGACGTCGTCGTTGAGCACCCGGACGCCACCCTCTCCCAGCGCGCCCATCGCCAGTTCCGGCTGCCAGGGGACGCCGAGCTTGCGGACGAGGATCACGTCGAGTTCGCCGCCGAGTTCGTGCGCGACCTCGGTCGCGACGGGCACCCCGCCCCTCGGCAGCCCGAGCACGAGCGGATCCGCGTCGCGCAGGTGGCCGAGCGACTCGGCCAACGCGCGACCGGCTTTCGCGCGAGTCTCGTACAGCATCCTGTCTCTGACGCTACGCCGCTCGAGCGCCTCCGGCGCCCGTGCGAGGGGCCTAGCGCTCGGTGATGCCGAACCGGCGCAGCGCCAGTGCCGGGTTGGTCGCCCGAACCTGGGCGATCCGCTCGGCGGTGGCCTCGGCGCGCGCGGTCCCGACCTGATCGCCGAGCGACGCGAGCACCACGCCCATCGGGTCGACGATCATCGAGTTCCCCGCCCCCGTCCTGGCGCTCTGGTCGGCGGCGGCGACGTAGATGGTGTTCTCGATCGCCCTGGCGCGCACCAGGGTGGTCCAGTGGTCTTCCTTGAGCGGCCCCGGCACCCACTGGGCCGGCAGCAACAGCACGTCCGCGCCCGCGTCCACGATCCGCCGGGTGACCTCGGGGAATCGCAGGTCGTAGCAGGTCTGCATGCCGAAGGTGAGCCCGTCCACCTCGAAGGTCGCCGGATCGTCGATCGCCCCGGCGCGGAAGAACTCGGATTCGCGGTAACCGAAGGCGTCGTAGAGGTGCAGCTTGCGGTAGACGGCGGCGATCCGGCCGTCGGGAGCCGCCGCGACAAGGGTGTTGGAGACCCGCTCGTCGCCGTCGAGCGCCTCGTTGATGCCTGCGATCACGTGCACGCCGAACTGTCCGGCGATCTCGAGCATCCCGCCCACGAAAGGGCCGTCCAGAGGTTCGGCAGAGGACAGGATGCGTTCATCCGTCGGCGGCGCGGTGAACATCGCGTACTCGGGTGCCACGACCAACTGCGCGCCGCGCGAGGCCGCCTCGCCGACGAGGTTTCGCAGCGTCAGGTGGTTCTCCCGCTTGTCCTGTCCGGCGGAGAACTGGGCAACGGCGATCTCGACCATGGCACGAGTATGGCCCAGCCGGTGGGCGCGCCGCGGGCGCGCCCACCGGTGCGTCCTATGCCGTGGAGGTGAGATCGCCGTTCAGGTATGCCTGGTACGCGGGCAGATCCAGCATGCCGTGTCCGGACAGGCCGATGACCAGGACCTCGGGCTCGGTCAGTCCGCGTGCGTACTCGGCGCAGGCGGCGATGGCATGCGCGGACTCGGGCGCGGGCACGATGCCCTCGGCGCGCGCGAACAGCACGCCCGCGGCGAACGACTCGGTCTGGTCGACGGCCTGACCCTGCACGTAGCCCAGCTCGACGGTGTGGCTGAGCAGTGGTGCCATGCCGTGGTAGCGCAGGCCGCCTGCGTGGATCGGGTCCGGGACGAAGTCCTGGCCGAGGGTGTGCATCTTCAGCAGCGGGGTCAGGCCCGCGACATCGCCGTGGTCGTAGCGGTACTCGCCCTTGGTGATCGAGGGGCAGGCGGCCGGTTCGGCGGCGACGATGCGCGTCGTGGCCCGGTCGTGCAGCACCTCGCGGATGAACGGGAACGCGAGTCCGGCCAGGTTGGATCCGCCGCCCGCGCAGCCGAACACCACGTCCGCGTTGGCCTCGCCTGCCGCGCGGAGCTGCTCGACGGCCTCGAGTCCGATGACGGTCTGGTGCAGCACCACATGGTTGAGCACGCTGCCGAGGGCGTAGCGGGTGTCGGGGTCGCCTGCCGCGACCTCCACGGCCTCGCTGACCGCGATGCCGAGCGAGCCAGGGGTGTCGGGGAACTCGGCCAGCATCTTGCGCCCGGACGCGGTGAGGTCGGACGGGCTCGGGTGCACGGTGGCGCCGTAGGTCTCGATGAGGTGCCGGCGGTACGGCTTGGATGCGTAGGACGCACGCACCTGCCACACCTCGAGCTCGATGCCGAACTTGGCGCACGCGAAGGACAGTGCGCTGCCCCACTGGCCCGCGCCGGTCTCGGTGGTGATCTTCTTGACCCCGTCCTGGGCGTTGTAATACGCCTGCGCGACCGCGGTGTTGGTCTTGTGGCTGCCCACCGGGCTGACGCCCTCGTACTTGACGTAGATGCGGGCCGGGGTGCCGAGCGCCTTCTCGAACTCCTTCGCCCGGATCAGCGGTGCCGGGCGCCAGGTCCGGTACACCTCGCGGATCGGTTCGGGGATCTCGATGTACTGCTCGGTGGCGGCCTCCTGCGCGATCAGTGCGCTCGGGAACAGTGCCTCGAGGTCGGCGGGGGTGACCGGCTCCCTGGTGCCGGGGTGCAGATGCGGGGGCGGCGGCACCGGCAGGTCAGCCGCGATGTTGTACCAGTGGGTGGGGATCGGCGTCGGCTCGGGCACGGGCGCTCCTGGTCAGTATTCGGACGAATGGGACGGGCACATTGTGATCAGCGGCCGCTGCGGCGCCGCGACCAGGGGGGTGGTGCGGCTCACACCGACTCATATCCTAGTGCTAGGATATGAGTCGTGCCCGCAGACCTGACCGAATCCGAGGTGACCGTTCTCGGCCTGATCGCCGAGCGTCCTCGCCACGGCTTCGATCTCGAGAAGGTGATCGACGAGCGCGGCATGCGGCAGTGGACCCAGATCGGGTTCTCCTCGATCTATTACCTCCTCGGCAAGCTCGACAAGCGCGGACTCATCGAGGAGGTGGCGGCCGTGGCCGGTGGACCCGGCAGGCCCCGCCGCGTCTACGCGATCACCGCGGCCGGGCGGGCGGCCGCCGCGGAGCGGACCGCGCAGTTGCTCGCCGAGCCGTCCGCGACCACCGCGCCGGTGCTGGTCGGGATGGCCAACTGGCCGCTCATCCCGCCCGCCGAGTCGGTCGCCGCACTTCTGCGACGCTCGGACGCCTTGCTGCGCAAGCGGGCCGAGGTGCTCGCCGCGCGCGACGCCCAACAACCACTACCGGATTTCGTCGAGGCCGTCTTCGATTACTCGGTCGTGATGCTCGACGCGGAACTGAGCTGGGTCGACCGGACCCTGACATCCCTTGAGAGGAAACGATGAGCAAGCTGGACTTCAAGAAGCAGAAGGAGCTCTACTCGCCGGCGGCCGATGACTTCGTGCTGGTGGAGGTTCCGCCGATGTGGTTCCTCATGATCGACGGTCACGGAGACCCGAACGTCTCCGAGGACTATCGGCTGGCGGTGGAGGCGCTGTACGCCGCCTCGTACGCGGTGAAGTTCGCGAGTAAGAAGGGGCGCGAGGCCGACTACGTTGTCGGGCCGCTGGAGGGCCGGTGGTGGGCGCCGGATCCCGCGGTCTTCGTCGACCGCAGCAAGTCGGAGTGGAACTGGACGATGCAGATCCGCCAGCCGGACTGGATGACCGCCGAGGAGGTCGCGGCCATCCTGGCCGAGACGGAGTCCAAGAAGAAGCTGCCCGTCGTGGGGGAGCTGCGGCACGAACGGCACGACGAAGGCCTGTCGGCGCAGATCATGCACGTCGGCTCGTACGACGACGAGGCGCCGACCCTCGAGCGGTTGCACGACGAGTTCATTCCCGGGCGAGGTCTCGAATTCAATGGCAAGCACCACGAGATCTACCTCGGGGACCCCAGGAAGTCCGCGCCCGAGAAGCTGCGGACGGTGCTCCGTCAGCCCGTCCGGCAGGTGTCGGCGACGGGCGCGACAAGGGCGTGAACGGGACTCCCGGCGGCGACGTACTAAACTCCTGGTGAGATGAGCGACACCGAGCACAACCCCGAGCCGGAAACCGACACCACCACCTTTGCCGATCTCGGCATCGATGAACGGGTGCTGCGGGCACTCTCGGACGTCGGCTATGAGTCGCCGTCGCCGATCCAGGCCGCGACCATCCCGCCGCTGATGTCCGGAAATGACGTCGTCGGGCTCGCGCAGACCGGCACCGGCAAGACCGCGGCGTTCGCCGTTCCGATCCTCTCCCGCATCGACACCGAGCAGAAGCGGCCGCAGGCCCTGGTGCTGGCGCCAACCCGTGAGCTGGCGCTGCAGGTTGCGGAGGCGTTCGGAAAGTACTCGGCGCACATCCCCGGCCTGAGCGTGCTGCCGATCTACGGCGGCCAGGCCTACGGGGTGCAGCTGTCCGGGTTGCGGCGCGGCGCGCAGATCATCGTCGGCACCCCTGGCCGGGTGATCGATCACCTCGAGAAGGGCACCCTCGACCTCTCGCACCTGGACTACCTGGTGCTCGACGAGGCCGACGAGATGCTCAAGATGGGCTTCCAGGACGACGTCGAGCGGATCCTGGCCGACACCCCCGAGTACAAGCAGGTGGCGCTGTTCTCGGCGACCATGCCCCCGGCGATCCGCAAGATCTCCAAGCAGTACCTGCACGATCCGGTCGAGATCACCGTGAAGACCAAGACGTCGACCGCCCCGAACATCACGCAGCGGTACGTGCAGGTCGCGCACCAGCGGAAGCTGGATGCGCTGACCCGGGTCCTCGAGGTCGAGTCCTTCGAGGCGATGATCATCTTCGTCCGCACCAAGCAGGCCACCGAGGACCTCGCCGAACGCCTGCGGGCGCGCGGGTTCTCGGCTGCCGCCATCAACGGCGACATCGTGCAGGCGCAGCGTGAGCGCACCATCGGTCAGCTCAAGAACGGTGCGCTCGACATCCTCGTCGCCACCGACGTCGCGGCCCGTGGCCTCGACGTCGAGCGCATCTCGCACGTCGTCAACTACGACATCCCGCACGACACCGAGTCCTACGTCCACCGCATCGGCCGTACCGGCCGCGCCGGACGCTCAGGCGAGGCGTTGCTGTTCGTGGCGCCGCGGGAACGGCACCTGCTCAAGGCGATCGAGAAGGCCACGCGCCAGCCGTTGACGGAGATGCAGCTGCCGACGGTCGAGGACGTCAACGCGCAGCGCGTCGCCAAGTTCGGCGACTCGATCACCGAGAGCCTGAATTCCGACAACCTGGCGCTGTTCCGGACTCTGATCGAGGACTACGAGCGCGAGCACGACGTGCCGCTCGCCGACATCGCGGCGGCCCTGGCCGTGCTCTCGCGCGACGGGGAGACGTTCTTGATGCCGCCCGAGCCGCCCGCGCCGCCGCGCCGCGAGCGCGAGCCCCGAGCGGAGCGCCCGCCCCGCAAGTTCGACGACACGCCCAAGTTCGGTCGGGAGGGGCAGGAGCTCGCCACCTACCGGATCGCGGTCGGCAAGCGGCACAGGGTGGCGCCGGGCGCGATCGTCGGCGCGATCGCCAACGAGGGCGGTCTTCGGCGAAGCGACTTCGGCCACATCAGCATTCGGCCCGATCACAGCCTGGTGGAGCTGCCCGCGGACCTCGCGAACGAGACCCTTGAGGCGCTGCGGCGGACCCGGATCTCCGGTGTGCTCATCCAGCTGACGCCGGACCAGGGCCCGCCGGGGCAACGGCCGACGCACGACGGCGGCAAGGGCAAGTTCGACCGTAAGCCCAAGCGCGACCGCTACTAGCGGATCACGCCGACCGGGCAGGGGCGTCGGGGACCCGGATCGTCACCCTGTCCCGGGACAGTGCGGCGCCCCGGGACAGACCCGCCTCGAGACGGTCCGACGGGATCCCCGCCCTGAGTTCACGGTCGTAGCGGGCCAGGTCGACCGGGTCCATCGTATGCGGGTGGTAGCCGATCAGCGCGCCCTGCTTGGCCACCACCCCGGTCAGTTCCGCGGCCGAGTCGTGGTCCCCGCGCCGGAACGCCGCGTAGGCAAGCGTGGCCACCGCCACCAGCCACGAGGTGACGTCGTCGTTGGACTCGCACACCGCAACCATCCGGATCAGCTTGTCCTCCGCAGGGCCGCCCCACTTGTCTTGGGCCAGATCGGCCTTCGCGTCGATCCACAGTGTGGATGCCTCACACCAGCCGTATCCGTACTCCGCCGCGACCCTCGTCGCCGCACCGAGGTTGCGAGCGGCGTCGTCGAAGGCGCCGTCCCGAAAGTCCGCCGTCCCCAGGCACATCAGCGCCTCGCACTCGGTGAACGGCTGCTCGGTTCGCCGCGCGAAGTCCAGTGCACTCGTCGCGTGCGCCCGTGCCTGCTCGACGAGCCCGGAGCCGGCCTCGAAGAAGGCGAGGATCAGTGCGGCCTCCGTCCGCGCGACGGGGTCGGCCGTGTCAACGTGGAGTTCGGCGAGCCTGCCGAACGCCTCGAGGAGTCCGGCCATGTCGCCGGCGAGGTACCGGATCAGCGTCACCCCGGAGACGGCGCGCACCCGGATCAGGCTCGGGATGTCCGACATCGCTTGGTCATCGTGCTGCTGCAGAGCGGGATCGAGGTAGCTCAGCGCCTCCGCGACGTGTCCGGCCCGGTACCAGTACCAGTAGACGCCGCCTGCGATCCGGAGGTAGGTCTCGTGGTCGTGCAGGCTGGCGTCCAACGCGGCGCGGACGTTCCCGATCTCGATGTCGAGCCGCCGCATCCACCGGGTGCTCTGAGGTCCCCGCAGCCCGTAATGGGCGCCGTCGGCCAGTTCGCAGATCCACCGGGTGTGCCGCTCGCGCAGCTCCGCGGTGTGCGAGCGATCGCGGATCAGTGCCGCGTACCCGCGCAGGGTTTCGAGCATGCGATAGCGGCGGGGGTCGCCACCCACCACGGAGATCAGCGACTTGTCGACGAGGGAGGCCAGGTCGGCGAGCAGGGTCGGGTGGTCGACGACGGCGGTCGCCGCGTCGAGGTCGAACCCACCCTCGAAGATCGCCAGGGACTGGAAGAGGCACTGCTCGTCAGGGTTGAGCGACCGGTACGACCACTCGACCGCGGCGAGCATCGTGGTGTGCCGCGCGTTGGTGCGCGGGCCGCCCCGCAGCACGCTGAAGCGATCGTCGATGTTCGCGATCAACTGCCGCACCGACAGGGTGCGGCACTGGGCCGCAGCCAGTTCGATGGCCAGGGGCATTCCGTCGAGTTCGGTGCACAACCGGTCGAGCAGGGCACGTTCCTCGGCGTCCGGTTCGAAGGCGCCGAGCTGTGCGGCGGCACGCTCGACGAACAGTTGCACGTCCTCGCCGTCGGTGAGGGGCGGCACCTCGTACACGAATTCGCCTGCAGCGAATAGGGCTTCGCGACTGGTGGCGAGGATCCGAACCGACGGGCACCGGGTCAGGATCGTCGTGACCACGTCTGCGACCGGGGCCACGACCTGTTCACAGTTGTCGAGGACCAGTAGTAGTTCACGCTCGCGAAGCACTACGGCGAGGGACTCGACACCGCCGGCGACGGTCAGTCCGAGGGCGGTGGCGACGGCGTCGGTGACCTGGGCGCCGTCGCGGGCGCCTGCCAACTCCACCAGCCACGGCCCGTCGGCGTCCCGTCGGGACCGCGCCGCTTCGAGTGCGAGCCTCGTCTTGCCCATGCCGCCCGCGCCGGTGAGCGTGACGAGGCGATGCGTGCGGATCAGCGCGGCGAGTTCGGCGAGCTGGGTCGCCCGCCCCACCAGCGGGGAGAGGGCGAGAGGGATGTTGTGCGCGAACGGATCCGGCGCCGCAGGCGGGGTCGGAGGCGGGGTCGGCGGTTGGGCTGCGGCCGGGGCCGTCGGTGCGGGCGTCAGCGCGACGTCGTGCTCGAGGATCGCGGCCTGCAGCGCCAGCAGGCTGGGGCGCGGATCGGTCCCGAGCTCGTCGGCGAGCGTGTCCCGAGCCCGGCGCAGGGCGTCGAGGGCCTCACCGGGACGTCCGGCGAGGTAGTGCGCGCGGGCCAGTAGTTCCCACGACCGCTCCCGGAGCGGGTACCGACGAGTGAACGCGTCCAGCCGGGCCGCCGCGGATCCGTACTCGCCCAGCGCGAGTGCGGCTTCCATCCGATCCTCCACCGCGTCGAGCCGGAGCGCGTCGAGCCGGTGCGCCTCGACGGACACGGCTTCGGAGTCGGTGACGTCCGCGTACGCGTCGCCGCACCAGTGATCCAGTGCGGCGTCGAGGGTTTCGGCTGCCGACGCGGCGTTGCCGTCGACGAGATGCGCTCTGCCTGCCCGTGCCAACGTGCTGAACTGCTGCCAGTCCGTGGCATCGGGTTCGAGCGCGTACCCGTTGCCGCGCCGCGTCAGCACCAGGGAACGCGCCCCGCGGCGGTGGGGATCGAGCGCCCGGCGGATCCGTGCGACATAGCCCTGCAGGGTGACCTTGGCGCTGGGCGGCGGATCGGCACCCCACAGGTCGTCGATCAGGGCGTCGTCCGAGACGCTCTCGCCCGCCGCGATCGCCAGCCGGGACAGCAACGCCCGCGGCACCGGGCCGCCGATCGAGACGTCCTCATCGCCGACGAGAACCCGCACCGGGCCGAGAACCTGCAGGTACACGGACTTCGGAGGCGGCGTGGCTGCGGTCGGCTCGAGCATGCCGATCAGCATAGGGGGCGCGCTTGCCAGCGACTTGCCAGTGAGTTGCCAGCGCCGTGCAGCGCACTGCCAATCGTTTCCCACCGAGGCCAGGCACTGTCTTCTGGTCGGACACACCGACACCGTTTACGACAGGAGAACGACATGCGCAACACCACCATCACCGAGATCCCCGCGGCCGGCGCCGAGCTCAACGAGGCCCAGCTCGCGGCCGTGTCCGGCGGTATGCGTGACCGTGGCCGCTCCAGCAAGGTCATCGACGTGGTCGACGGCTGGACCGGGACCGACGCCGACTTCTGATCGGTCACCCACAGGGGGAGACAGGGGGCGCGGTGCGAACCGCGCCCCCTGCGCCTTCTTGACGCACACGAGGAGCAATCGCCATGCCAGAGCCCGCCGCCCACATCCTGGTGCTGACGCAGCCCGGTGACGCCCACGCCGACACGGTGACGGGCCTCCTCGACGCCGCGGGCGCCCGCGTCACCGTCTTCGATCCCGCCGAGTTCCCCTCCGCGGCGGCGCTGTCGGTGCGGTACACATCCGACGGCCGGCTGAGCCGTGGACTCGTTCGCGACGGTGAGCGGGTGGACCTTGATTCCGTCGACGCAGTCTGGTTCCGCCGCCCACAGGACCCGCGCGCGCACCCTGCCGTCATCGAGCCCGCGGCCCGCGAGTACGTCGAGCAGGAATGCGAGTCCTTTGCCTCGGGACTCTGGGACGACCTGGATGGCCTCGCCGTGCCGGGCACCAGGTCGGCGATCCGGCACGCGGGTCGTAAACCGGGGCAACTCGCCCTTGCGGGACGACTCGGCTTCGAGCTCCCGCCGACGATCATCACGACCGATCCCGATGAGTTCCTCGACTTCTGGGACGAGAACGAGGGCCGGGTCATCACCAAGCCGCTACAGCGACCGTGGCTGGTGCGTGGCGACGAGAGCTACGCCCGGATGGCTGAACTCGCCACCACCGTCGACGTGGCCTCGGCCGAGGCGATGCGGCTGTGCCCGCTCATCGTCCAGGGTTATGTGCCGAAGCGGGTGGAACTGCGGGTGACCGTCGTCGGCGCGACCGTCTTCGCCGCCGAGATCCACAGCCAGGAGAGCAATCACACCCGCCTCGACTGGCGCTGTTACGACCCGTCCGCGACCAGGTACGCCGTGCACGACCTCCCCGGCGACGTCGCCAGACGCTGCATAGTCCTTGTCGCCGAGCTCGGCCTGCGTTACGGCGCAATCGATCTGATCGTGACCCCGGACGGCCGGTATGTCTTCCTGGAGATCAATCCGTCCGGCCAGTGGCTGTGGATCGAGGACGCCACCGGGCTGACCATCTCCGCCGAGCTGGCCGCCCTGCTCTTGAGCTCGGCCGACCGTCACCTCCCTCAACGAACCCTCGGAGCCAACCGATGACCGCACCGAACCCGACCCTGCTCGCCGAGGCGCTGAGCCTGCTGGTGCAGCTCAACGAGGGCTCGGCTCGGCCCGACCCCCATGAGGCGCTCGCCCCGCTGCGCGCCCGGCATCCGCGCACCCGGATGCGGCTGCTGCGGCACCGCGAGGCGCTGGACGACTCGATGCACTACGGGCTGCTGCTCACCGAGACCGGGGTGGGCACGGCCACGCTCTCGTGGGCGCCCGACCGGGCCATACCGTGGTCGCTGCGCGGGACCCAGCGCACCGCCGAATCGATGCTGCTGCGGGTGAACGGGGAGGCGCTCGCGATCGAGGAGGCGATGGCCTACCTCGACGTCATGTGGGAGCGGACCGACCTGCTCGACCGGCTGATCTCGGTGTGCCTGATCAAGCAGGAACTCGCCGAGAATCCCGTGCGGTTGGAGCCGGGCGCACTGCAGGACGCCATGGACGCGTTCCGGCGGGCGCGCGGGCTGCTGACGGTGGCGGACACCGAGCGCTGGATGCGTGCCAGGACACTCAGCCATGCGGCGCTCGAGGAGCTGGTGGAGCGCGAGGCCGCCATCGCCGAGCTGAAGCGGCTGGTGGTGGCGGACCGACGCCCCGGGTGGCTTGCCGAGAACGCCGGCGCCCTCGATCGGGCGCGGGTCGCCTCCGTGCGATTCGCCGATCACGCCGAGGCGCAACGGTTCCTGGATCTCGTGCGGGCACGGATGGTCGACTGCACCGAGGATGCCGTGTGCGCGTTCGCCGCAGCGGCCGCGGGGGAGTTCGCGGCCTCGGCCACGCTCTCGGGCGTTGATATGACCGAGGTGGTCAGGTGCGAGCTGCCCGAATCTGTTGCGGGGCCGCTGTTCCTGGCCGAACCGTCGGAGCTGCTCGGTCCGGTGCGGGACGAATCCGGATGGCGGGTCGTGCAGGTGCTGGCGCGATTCGGAGCGGCGTCGGACGCACGAGCCGACCGGGCGGTGTCGGAGGCGGTGTTCGCGCAGTGGCTGGACGAGCGGCGCGAGGCCGCCCGGGTCGAGTGGTTCTGGGGTGACGCCGCCAAGACGCCCACCGGCGCGCCGGTGCACCGGCCGTGACGCGGATCGTCCCCGTCGCCCAGAACGGGATGTCGGACTGTGGTGCGGCGTGCCTGACGATGATCCTCCGGTATTTCGGGTCGCATCACACCGCGGCCGAGGTGGGCGAGGAACTGGGCGCGGGGCGGGACGGGTTGACCGCGTTGGCGCTGGTACAGGCCGCTCGCGGGTACGGGCTGCGCGTACGCGCGCTGGGCGGACCGGCACAGATCGTGCTGCGCGGCGAGGTGGCCTTGCCGGCCGTTGTGCATTGGCGCGGAGATCATTTCGTGGTGGTCGAGCGGGTCGGTCCGCGGTGGGTTCACATCGTGGACCCGGCCCGTGGCAGGCGCAGAATCGGTCATGCCGAGTTCGACGAGGGCTATTCCGGTGTCTTGCTGGAGTTCGAGCGCGGTTCGCTCGAACCCCACCGGTCCGAACGCGCGGGGGCGCCATGGCGCCGGGAGTTGGCCTCGCTCCTGCTGCGCGGCCGACGCGGTCTGATCGCCCGGACCGTGCTCGCCTCGGCGGCGTTGCAGGCGTTGGGGATGGCGTTGCCACTGTCCTCGGCCGTCCTGGTGGACCGGGTCATTCCGGACGGTGATCGCGGCCTGCTGGTCGCGGTGATGCTCGCCGTGGGCGCCGCGGCCCTCGGCTACCTCGGGGTCGGGCTGGCACGGAGCGCGCTGCTGGTCCTCTTCCGCAGTCAGGTCGACGCGGAGGTCACCGCGACACTCGTCGAGCGGTTGCTGCGCCTTCCGCTCGGGTATTTCCTCAGGAGGGGGACCGGCGATGTGGTGCAACGCATCTCATCGGTGGGTGCGGTCCGCGAACTGGTCACCGGCCCGGTCGTCGCCGCACTCCTCGACGGGCCGCTGGCGCTGGGCTACCTCGCGGCGGTGTACTGGTGGTCGCCCCTGGTCGGCCTCTGGCTGACCGGGTTCGCGGCGGCGTCGGTGGGCCTCATCGTGCTGAGCAACCGCCGCGTGGTCGAGCTCGGGCAGCGGGAACTCGCCGGGCAGACCGCCGCCGAGGGGCAGCTTATCGAGGCGGTCGGCGGGATCGAGACGGTGAAGGCCTCCGGCGCCGAGACCGCGGTGCTGACGCAGTGGTCGCGGTTGTTCGCCGCGTCGGTGCACGATGCTGCGCGCAGCGGCCTGCTGCAGGGTGCGCTGGACGCGGCGCTCTCGACGCTGCGGGTCGCGGCCCCCGCGACGCTGATCACCGTCGGTGCGACCCAGGTGATGTCGGGGCAGCAGACGCTCGGTCAGATGATCGCGCTGAACGGGATCGCGCTTGCCGCGCTGGCGCCGATCGGCTCGCTCGTCGGCACCCTGCAGCGCCTCCAGGTGGCGGGCGCGCACCTGCGGAGGATCGGCGACATTCTCGAGGCCCCTGCCGAGCAGCACGGCCTCGAGGTCGCGGTCGCGCCGCAGCTTCGTGGATCCATCTCGTTGCGGGGCGTGGGGTTTCGGTACGACCCACGCTCGGAGTGGGTGCTGCGCGACCTCGACCTCGAGATTCCTGCGGGGGCCACGGTGGCGCTGGTCGGACGCTCCGGCTCGGGCAAGAGCACCCTCGCGCGCCTGCTGCTCGGGCTGTTCCCGCCGACCGAGGGATCAGTGCATTTCGACGGCATCGATTCCGTTGGCGTCGACCTGAAGTCGCTGCGCGCCCAGTTCGGCGTCGTCACGCAGGAGTGTGTGTTGTTCACCGGCAGCATCGCCGAGAACATCGGGCTGTGCCGGCCACGGGCCGGGCGGGACGCGATCATCGCGGCCGCCCGGGTGGCCTGCCTGCACGACGAGATCGCCGCGATGCCGATGGGTTACGACACCGTGCTGCGGGAGGGGGCGGGGCTGTCCGGCGGGCAGCGGCAGCGGCTGGCGTTGGCGCGGGCGGTGCTGGCGGACCCGTGCATCCTCCTGCTGGACGAGGCGACCAGCGCGCTGGACACGAGAACGGAGGCGGCCGTCGCGGGGAATCTGACCACGCTGCGTCAGACCCGGATCGTCATCGCGCACCGCCTGAGCACGGTGCGGGAGGCCGACGTGATCCTGGTGCTCGAGGGCGGCAGGATCGTGGAGCGCGGCAGGCACGAGGAACTCGTCGGTGCGGGCGGCGCGTACGCCGATCTCGTCGCGGGGCAGACGATCGAGGCCGCCCCGGCGACGTAATCCGGGGCTACTTGGCGGGAGTGCCAGCGGGGGCGGCGACGGTGAACATGCCGACGGTCGGCAGCACCACGCAGGTCGCGTCGGCGTAGGTGACCGTGCCGAACAGCGCGGCGGCGACGTTGCCGGGGCCGGAGTCGACGACCTTCGACAGCGACGGGGTGCCGAACTCGGTGACACCGTCGATGGGCGCGATGCCGCTCGCGCCGGTGCTGGTGTTGACCCACACGGCGGTCAGGCCGGAGCCCTTCGCCACGCCGGAGACGCGGGGGGAGGCCTGGAACCGGATCTGGCCGGTCTTGAGGTCGCCGCCGCTGCTGGCGGAGGCTCCGGTGAGCGTGATCGGGACGCCGGGGCCGCAGCCGATCGTGGGCGAGGTGAACGCGAACAGGCCGAAGGAGCTCGCGATGTTCGTGGTGACCAGAGGAGAGCCGACCAGGACGTCGACGGCGGCGCTGTTCGCCTCGGAGTTGGCGGCGGCCTTGCGGAGATCCTGAATGCCGTCCGACTGGGGGTCGGCGCCTGCGGTGCCCGCGAACACGAGGGTGGCGGTCGCGCCGATGGCGAATGCGGCGGTGGTGCGACGTGCCAGGTTCTTGCCGTTCACTCAATGCTCCTCGTGTCGTGTGCTGCTCCGAGGAGAAGGTACCGGATAACCGTGCACCCGGCGAGAGATGATTTCAGCGCCCGACCGCCCGTTGTCGGGCTCAGCGGATCGGCACGCCGAGCATCGTCTGCAGGGTCTGCAGATTCGAGGTCGCGTACGTGTCGACCGCGCCGGGTGACAGCAGCGTGGACGTGACCGTCTGGGTGTCACACCCGGGCCCGACGGGTGCTCCCGTCAGTCGGGCCCGCAGCCAGTTCTTGGCGTCGGGTGCGCCCGTCAGCATGAGGCCGGTGTGCAGTCCGGTCGAGTCCCGCCGGTAGGTCACCGGGGTACCGCCCTCGCAGTACCGCTCGACCAGTCGGTCGACCGTGTCGATGGGATCGACCTCGTCGATGACGCCGCTGTAGACGTAGACAGGTGCAGTCGGGCTGTGCCTGCCGAGCCGCATCTCGTCGAAGGCATCGGCCACTCCGGGGAGCTCGACCAACCGGTCGATGGGAATGGTGAAGAGCGGCGCGTTGTCGCGCATCACCCCGCTCGCGAGGTTGCGCGCCAGGCATCGGCCGGTTGCCTCGTCCATCAGTCGTTTGCCCTCGGGGGTGAGGTGCTCCTCGAGCGACCGGGCCGCGGCGGGGAAGCTGTGCTGAAAGGCGCTGAGCCCGACCAGCTGCAGACCCGACCACACGGTGCCGCTGAGCGTGCCCATCGTGGCCAACGGTTCCGGTACCGGCGATCCGAGGGCGACGCCCCGGATGTCCAGTTCCGGCGCATAGGACGGTTGCATCTCGGCGGCCCACCCGGAGGCGAGGCCGCCGCCGGAGTAGCCCCACGCGGCGACCGGGGTCTTGGCGCCTGCCAGCCCGAGGGGGGCGAACCGCTGCGCAGCGCGGATGCCGTCGAGCACCGCATAGCCGGGCTCGCGGGGCGCGAGCAGGGCGGACCGGGGGCCCTGGTGATCCGGCACGGACACCGCCCAACCCTCGTGCAGAGCGGCGGGCAGGAAGGTCATCTCGCCCTGGGTCGTGAAGGCCTCGATGCCGGATCCCGCGCGCATCCCGATCGACGGCGCGCAGTCCAGGTTCCCGCTGTCCTGCGCCACCTGATAGGACAGCAGCGGCCTGCCGCCCGCGGGCACGGGGCCGCCGGGCAGGATCACCGTGGTGACCGTCGCTGTCGGCTCGCCGTCCAGATCGGTTGTCCGATAGAGCAGTTGCCAGGCTCTGGCGTCGAACGGCAGCGTTGAGAACGACGCCAGCTCGACCGTCCGCTCGCGCAGGATGGCGCCCGGTTGCTCGGCCTCGAAACCCTTGGGCGGCGAGTAGAACGGGTCGGAATTGGCCGAAACCGGTTGGGCACCTGCTATCGACGTCGCTCCGGTGACCAGGGCAGCCGTGAGCAGCAGACACGCAAGCAGTCGCATGAGCCGTGATGCTATCCGGGATGTTCCGGATTCCGGCCCGTTCAGCGTGCAGTCGTGAGCGGCTGCTCCCCGAGCGATTCTCGGATCGCGCCGATCAGTGCTGCCTTCTTGTCGTTGTACCGGGCCCGGAACGCGTCCTGGTCGGTGACCCCGTCGATGGTGGAGTCGGTGACGAATCCGAAGAGGGCGACGGTCGCGCCGACCACGGGGCCGGGGGCGCAGATCCGGAGTTCGTTCGCGATCGAGTCCATCTCGACGATGGACCGGGCAAGGGCCTTCAGTTGCGGGTCCTCGGCCTCGAGCGACTCCTCGAGGTCCGCCTCGGCGAGCACGGCATGGTCGACCTCGACGATGCTGTTGTGTGCCCGGTCGGCCGCGGCGAGGAATCGCACGTAGGTGGACCGGGCCTGCGGGTCTGACGCGGCGGTGCGGACCGGTTCCGGGGTGGGGGTCGATCTGCCGCGCCGGACGGCGAATACGCCGAGCAGGATCCCGAGGATCATCGACAGTGGTACCGCCCACCACGGTGCGGTATCGGAGTTGAGGGCCTCGACCAGCGAGTTCACTTGCCCATCCTAACAATCGGCGACCCGAATCCCCGGGAGCGACAGGCGGCGATACGCAACCTCCTCGATGCAACCGGGGGGTTGCATTGATTGCCATCGAGTGCAACCATTGGGTTGCAGATATCGCGGGCAACCCACAGGAGGAGATCCAGATGACGTCGACAGGTCAGGCAACCGTGGACGAGGGGCGCTACACCGTCAGCCGGACGGTGGTCATCGATGCGACGCGCGATCGGGTGTGGCAGGCGCTGACCGACCCGGAACACATCGCGAAGTGGTTCGGCCAGCGCGCGGTGATCGACTCGCTCACCGTCGGGGCCAGGGGCGTCTTCAGCTGGGACGAGCACGGCGACATGCCGCTCGAGATCATCGAGGTCGAGGAGCCCGACCGCTTCGGGTACCGCTGGGGCCAGGCCGATGACCCCGACCTGATCCGGGGTACGGACGTGCGATTCGCGCTCCGTGAGCTCGGCGGCTCCACCGAGCTCACCGTCGTCGAGACCGGATTCGACCGGGTCAGCGACGAGGAGTCCGAGCGCCGCGACGCGCTCGAGGGCAACCGGCAGGGCTGGAACGCCGAACTGGACGAGCTCGTGGCCTACCTCGAGGCGAAGGCGGCATGACAGGAGGGGGGCCGACCCCGACCCGTGTGTTCGCGGCGCTAGCCGACGACACCCGCTGGGACATCCTCGTGCTGCTCGGCGAGGCGGACCTGTCGGCGTCCGCGCTCGCCGATCGCCTGCCCGTCAGCAGGCAGGCGATCGCGAAACACCTCGCGGCGCTCGAGGTCGCCGGGCTGGTCGAACGCGTCCCGGTGGGCCGGGAGGTGCGATACCGCGCGATCGGCGCCACTCTCAGTGCGGTCGGCCGCAGGCTCGAGGAGATCGGCGCGCAATGGGACGCGCGGCTCGACCAGATCAAGCGGATCGCCGAGGCGCTGTAGGCGATATCGGCTCAGGCGTTGCCGACGGCCTCGCGCAGGTAGGCGAGGTCGTCGGCGAGGCCGTCCGCCGGGGTCTCCAAGATGACCGGGGCCTGCGCTGCGAGCACGACGGCCGCCAGCACCTCCGGGTCGATGGTGCCGTCGGTCAGGTTTGCGTGCCGGTCCCGCGCGGAGTTGAACTCGTCGCGGGAATTGTTCAGGTGCACCAGGTCGATGCGCCCGGTGATCGCCTTGATCCGCTCCACCACGCCGACCAGGTCCTCGCCACCGGCCCACGCGTGGCAGGTGTCGAGGCAGAATCCGGCGCCGAACTCGCCGACCTGGTCCCACAGCCGGGCGATGTCGTCGAACCGCCGGGCCATCGACGATTCCCCGCCCGCGGTGTTCTCGATCAGGATCGGCACCTCGAAGCCACCCTTGTCGGCCTGCCGTTCGAACAGCTTGCGCCAGTTGTCGAACCCCGCGGCGGGGTCCTCGCCGTCGCGGACGTGCCCGCCGTGCACGACAAGGCCGATCGCGCCGAGGTCCGCCGCGGCCTTCGCCTGATCCGCCACCGACTTGCGGGAGGGGATCCGGATCCGGTTGTTCAGGCTCGCCACGTTGATGACGTACGACGAGTGGACCACGACGTCGATCGCACTGTCGCGGATCTGCTCGGTCCTCGGATGCGGGGTCAGCTTGTTCCACTTCTGCGGATCGGTGAGGAACAGCTGCACCACCTCCGCGCCGAGCCGCTCACCTGCCCCGATGGGATCGTCGTCCTCGCGTACGTGTGCTCCGATTCGCATGGTTACCAGGGTAGGGCCTGGGTCGGACAGACGACTTCGAGAACCCCTTCTCGGCCGGTCTTCACCGCTCTAACCCAGTCGAAACGCGATGGGGTCGCCGGATCGCACCTCGGCGGCGGTGCGTCGGTTCTTTGACGAGCTGCCACCGATCGCCTCGCGTGATGGTTCGATGTGCCAAAAGATCAGGGTGGTCCCTGATGGCGCTCGCACATCGGCTCCGGCAAGACTGATGCGGTCGCAGTGTCAGCCCAGCCCCAGGACGAAAGGCAGTCATGAGCTCGCATGCCCTCGGCGCCGTAGCGGTGTCAACCGAAACGCCCGCCCCCACCCCCGTCGCGGCCCGCGCGCAGAACCTGAACAAGACGTACGGCTCGGGGGACACCCAGGTCCGGGCGCTGGACGGGGTGTCGGCCGATTTCGCGCGCGGCGAGTTCACCGCGATCATGGGGCCCTCGGGGTCCGGTAAGTCGACGCTGATGCACTGCCTGGCCGGGCTGGACTCCGCCACCTCGGGGTCGGTCATGATCGGGGACACCGAGCTGACGACCCTGTCCGACAAGCAGATGACGCAGCTGCGGCGCGACCGGATCGGTTTCGTCTTCCAGGCGTTCAACCTGGTTCCGACGCTCACGGCACTGGAGAACATCACCCTTCCGCTCGACATCGCGGGCCGAAAGGCCGATCCGTCCTGGCTCGACGACGTGCTCACCCGGCTCGGGCTCAAGGACCGGCTCGACCATCGGCCCAGCGAACTGTCCGGCGGTCAGCAACAGCGTGTCGCCTGCGCGCGGGCGCTGGCCGGTCAGCCGGAGATCATCTTCGGCGACGAGCCCACCGGCAACCTGGACTCGCGCTCCTCCGGCGAGGTGCTCGCCATCCTGCGGGCCGCGGTGGACGAGTTCGGCCAGACCGTCGTGATCGTCACGCATGATCCGCGGGCCGCGAGCTACGCGGACCGGGTGGTCTTCCTCGCCGACGGCCACATCGTCGACGAGTTGCGTGACCCGACCGCCGAGACCGTCCTCGACCGGATGAAGCGGCTCGACACCGTCGCCGTCGACGGACAGGGCTGAGACATGGCATCACCCATGCGCAAGGTGTCGCTGCGAAACCTCGCGGCGCACAAGGTCCGGCTCGCGCTGACCGTGCTCTCCGTCGTCCTCGGCACCGCATTCGTGGCCGGGTCGTTCGTGTTCACCGACACGCTGCAGAAGACCTTCGACGGGCTGTTCGCGGACGCGGCGAAGGGCGTCGACGTCAGGGTCAGCGGACTGGAGGAGGGGTCGAGCGGGGTACCGCTCACCGAGCTCCCGACGCTCGAGTCGGTCGACGGGGTGCGCGCGGTCGTGCCGGCCGTCGACGGCCCGATCGTGCTGCTCGGCGCCGACAAGAAGCCGCTGCAGTCCGGTGGTGCGCCCAGCATCGGGCTGTCCTACACCCCGCCGGAGCAGGCGCTCGGCGATCCCGATGTGATGGTCGCGGGGGCGCCGCCGGCCGCTCCGGGCCAGATCGCGCTCAACGAGGGCGCGGCACGCAAGGCCGGTCTCGCGGTGGGTGACCGGACCCAGGTGCTGGTGCCGACGAGCGGGGTCATCGACGTCACCGTCAGCGGGATCTACGAAACACCTTCCGACTCCGGTGGATTCGTCGGCGCGCAGTTCGACGGAGCGCAGGCGCGCGAGCTCTTCACCGACGGCAGCCACGTGGACTACATCGATGTAGCGGGCACCGGGGTCTCCCAGTCCGAGCTGCGCGACCGGGTCGCGGCCGCCCTCCCGGATCTCAAGGTGGACACCGGCGATCAGGTCCGCGAGGACGTGAAGGCGGAGGTGAACTCGGCGCTCAGCTTCATGAACTACTTCCTGCTCGCGTTCGGCGCGATCGCGCTGCTGGTCGGAACGTTCATCATCTACAACACCTTCTCGATGATCGTGGCCCAGCGGCTGCGCGAGCTCGCGCTGCTGCGGGCGATCGGCGCCAGCCGCAAGCAGGTGGGGCGCTCGGTGGTGCTCGAGGCGCTGATCGTCGGCCTCCTCGGTAGCGCGCTCGGCATCGCCGCGGGCGTCGGCCTCGCATACGGGCTGCGCGCGCTGCTCAACAGTTTCGATGTCGGGTTGCCTTCCGGGTCGTTGCAGCTGGAGCCGCGCACCGTCATCGTCGCGCTCGCCGTCGGGGTGCTCGTCACGGTGGTCAGTGCCTACGCGCCCGCGCGCCGGGCGGCCAAGGTGCCGCCGGTGGCGGCGATGCGGGAGGAGTTCTCCTCCACGGGTGACTCGCTGCGGGTGCGGACGTTGATCGGTGCGATCGCCGCGGTGGTCGGCGGCGTACTGCTGCTGGTCGGCTCGCGCGGCACGGGTGGCGGAGCGGCCACGACGGTCGGCCTCGGGGCGGCCGCGTTGATCGTCGCGGTCCTGCTCGCGGCGCCCGCGCTCTCGCGCCCGGTGGTGGGCGCGCTCGGCGCGGTGTTCGCCAAGCCGTTCGGTCCGGTGGGCCGGCTGGCCCGCACCAACGCCGTGCGCAACCCCCGTCGCACCGCGGCGACCGCGTTCGCGTTGACCCTCGGGCTGATGCTGGTGTCGGTGATCGGAGTGTTCGGCGCGTCCGCGAAGGAGAGTGTGAATTCCCTGGTGGACACCGGCGTCCGCGCCGACTACATCCTCGCAGGCCCGGACGCGATGGGTGTTCCTCTCGGGGCGGCGGCCGCCGCCAAGGAGGTGCCAGGGGTGGCGGATGCGGTCGAACTGCACGGCGTCGCGGTCAAGATCGACGACGAGCCACAGTTCGGCACCGCCCTCAGCGGACAGCTCGACGGTGTCCTCGACTACACCCTCGAGGAGGGTGCGGCCGAGCTGGCGGGCAACAACATGCTGATCTCTCGGACGACCGCCGACGAGAAGGGGTGGCGACTCGGTACGCCCGTCGTCCTGACCGACCGCGACGGCGAGCAGGTGACCACCAATGTCACCGGCATCTACGCCGACTCCCAGCTCCTCGGTGACTGGATGGTGCCCGAATCTGTGTACGAGCAGGTGACGCCGGCCGCGGTCAGGGCGGTCTGGGCGGTGCTGATCGAGGCCCAGCCCGGCGCCGACCTTGTGGCGATGCGCGGCGATCTGGCGGCGGCGACGGACAAGTTCCTCGTCGTGCAGGTCAAGGACCGCGAGGAGTTCAAGGGCAGTCAGGGCAAGCAGATCGACACCTTGCTGGCGGTGCTCTACGGGCTGCTCGCGTTGGCCATCGTGATCGCGATCCTCGGCATCATCAACACCCTCGCCCTCTCGGTGGTGGAGCGGCGCCGCGAGATCGGAATGCTCAGGGCCGTCGGCATGCAACGACCGCAGGTGCGCCGCACCATCTACCTGGAGTCGGTGCTCATCGCGGTCTTCGGTGCGGCGGTGGGAGTGCTGCTCGGACTCGCGTTCGGTTGGGGTTTCGTCAGCACGCTGGCGGATGAGGGTCTCGACGTGATCGCGGTGCCGTGGGGGCAGGTGGTGGCCATGCTGCTCGGCTCCGCGGTGGTCGGCGTGCTTGCCGCCCTGTGGCCGGCCGCGCGGGCCGCGCGCACCAAGCCGCTGGAGGCGATCGCCGGGGTGTGATCGCGCGTGCCGCCGGGCTGGTCGTCGACGTCAGTGCTCGATGTCGACGACCAGCCTGGTCGGGTCGCTCAGCGTGGACACCGTGAACGGATGCCCGCCGGACTCGAGCCCGATGAACGACTGGGTCGTCCCCTCGAACACCCCGGAGATCCGGGTCTCGGTGACCAGCTCGGAACCCTCGCCCGACAACGGATTCGGCCCGTCGTATTCGGCGATGCCCGTGTCGAACGGGTAGCCGCTCCCGGAGATGAGGACCTCGAGGATCGCATCGCCTGCCATCGGGATCACCTCCCCGCTGCCCTCCTGGACGGCGAGGTCGGCGTAGCGGACCGTCCAGCCGGGAACGCCGGTGCCGCCCAATTCGTAGACGACGCGGTCGTAGCCGTCGTGGCCGCCGACGCGCAGTCCGGTGACCGTGAGGCGCGCATCGGCTGACGCGTCGGCCCGCTGGGGGTCGGTGCTCCAGGCGGTGTTCGGGGTGGTCGACATGAGTGTGGCGCCCGACGCGGAGGTGGGGGAGTCGACCGGCGCCGCGGTGACCGACCCCGAGGTGGTCGCGAGGCCGTCGTTGCTGTCGCCGCAGCCGGTCAGCGCGAGCGCTCCGCCCACCGTGAGCACGCCGCAGAGCGCGACGAGCCGACTGCGGGGCGTGGTCGGCCGGTTCATGATTCCGGCATTTCGGAGGAGTGGTGGTTCACGATCAGCCATTTGCCGTCCCTCTTCTCGTACACGAATGTGTAACGGGCATCGACGAGCTCGGGGCCCTCGGGAGTGTTCAGGGTGAAGCGGTAGACGCCCGTGTCGATCGCGTTCTCCGCATCGAGCACGTTGACGACGGACTGCTCGATCACCGCGCTGGGCTTGCTGGGCAGGAAGCCGGTGAAATAGTCGATGATGCCCGCGCGGTCGGTGCGCACCACATTGGACACCGTCGGGAGGAGCACCGCGTCCGGGGCGTACAGGTCCGCGACGGCCTCGGGGTCGCCGGTCGCCAGCGTCTCGTTCCAGGTGTCGAACAACTCTGCGACCTGTTCCTGCGACGGCGGATCATCCTGCGCGACTCCCGAGATGGGGTCCGCGCATGCCGTGAGGGCCGCGATCGCGCCCGCGGTCAGTGCGATGGTTCGAACGGTGGGCTTGTGCATCGCGGCACCTGATTTCCTCGGTTGGCGTTCGACGGATTGGACGTTGCTACCTCACCACCAGATCGTGGTCGGTGGCGCTGAGGGTGATCGCGGCGATCTGCTTGCCCCGCATCCAGTCCCGGACGAAGCTCTCGAGCGCGGGATCGTCGCCGCGCGAGTAGAAGGCGTCGCGGGGGACCTCGACGGCGCCGACGAGATGGCGCGGTTCGGCGTCGAGGCCGGCGGCACGCGTGTCGAACAGTCGCAGTCCGTCGGCGGTGTGCAGCACCACCGGGATCTCGGTACCGTCGGGCGCGGTCACCGTCGCCGCCCTGCTCGTGGCCGCGGGGTCGAACTGCGACACCGAGATGCGGTAGCCCGACGGTGCGGCGTGCGATCCGACCGCGTCGAGTAGCCGTGGGTCGACCACCGAGTAGGGGAACCCGATGTCGATCAGGGTCTGACCGTCGATGCTGCCGTCCCGGGCGGGCAGGTTCCCCGACAGGTGCCACGGTGCGGGTGGGGCCAGGGTGTCGTTCGACCGGTCCGCCGACGGGTTGTCCACGGGGATGCCGAGGCGCGGGGCGTCCGTGCGGGTGAATTCCCAGGCGGGCGCGGTCAGGTCCTTGTGCCAGAACCCGGTGCCGCCGTCGCGGCGGCCCTCGACCCGCAGTTCACGCCTGCCCGGGCCCGGCCCGAGGGAATTGACGCTGATCGCCGAGGTGATCTCGCCGGGGACCTTGGGCTGATGGACCCAGTCGGGCGCGGGCAGCTGGATGGCGGCGGTGTTGCGATCGAGCAGTTCGGCGACGATGTTGGGGGCGGTGGGCTTGCCGGCCTGGCTGTCCCAGCTGTACCGGAAGAAGACCGAATCCGATCCCGATGAGTCGAAATCGAAACTGCGGGTGTACATGTCGCCGTACCTGTTCATCACGAACGTCGTCGACCCGGCCGCGGACAGCGAGATCGACTTGAACCGGCCACCGAGCGGGCCGCCGATCTCGTAGCTGTCGTCGTTCGGCAGCCACGGGTCGGCGAAGGTGATGCGGCTGCCGTCGCCGGTGAGCGCGGGGAGCATCGTCATCTTCCCCAGCCCCACATAGTGGATTCGCCCCGCGATGTCGGTGAAGGTCTGGTTGTCCCACGGGGAGGAGACGCTCAGTGCCCAACCGTTCCCGTTCTCGCCCGGAAGTTGTTGTCCAGGAGCGAACCACAGCGGCGAGCCCCACGCGGATGTCCAGTTCCACAGGATCGGGTCCTGCGAGGCGTTGTCCATCGTGTAGATCCAGCCGTTGTCGTCGATGGCCGCCAACTCGTCGTCGTCGAGTGAGATCCCGATCAGGCGGCCTCGCAGGCATTCGGGCATCGGGACGTAGCGCCACGGTTCGGCGTTGGTTCCGTCTGTCGCTCGGGGACGGGTGAGCAGGTCCCGGCCGACAAGCGCGAAATCGGAGAACCGGTTGAACTGCGTGGTCGGCGTGCGTAGTTCGACGCTGGCCGGGGCCGACTGCCCAGTGAACACCGGCAGGTTCGTCAACCCGAGCCTGCCGCCGCCGGACGGTGCCCCCGGCGGCAGCTGGGCGGTCCCGAACGGTACGCAGGCGGCGGGCTGGCTCGGCGGCGTCGCGGCCGCGGCGACCGGGACCGGCCACAACAGGCCGACCGCGGCGATGCCCCACAACCGCAGCAGCGACGGGCGAATCCGGCGTCTGTTTCCACGTTCGGGTGGTTGCCTCACCCTAAGAGTTTCGCACCTGGTCCCGGGAAGTAGTGGCAATGGTCGCGGGCGGGCCTGTCCGGCTCTTGGCGTGCCGGGGCAGCAGTTCGACCCCGTTGATGGTGTGCACGGTCCACCGCTGCCCGTCGTGGCTGATGGTGCTGATGCCGGCGTTGCGAATCCGCGGTGAGCGAGCCGAGTGGACGGCGTCGAGGACCGCGCGGATGACCCCACCGTGCGTGACCGCGATGATCGCAGACCCGGGGTGGTGTCGGGCCAGGTCGTCGATGGCGCGAAGCCCGCGCTGCGCCACCGCGGGCTTCGGTTCGATATCCGGATAGCGGCCGTGCGGCCAACGGTCGTAGGCCTCGTAGTCGGTGATGCCCTCGGCCTCGCCGAGATGGCGTTCGGCCAGGTCGTGGTACGCGGCCGAGGGCTTGATGCCGAGCCGTGCGCCGATGATGTCTGCGGTCTCGGTCGCGCGCGACAGCGGCGAGCTGACCAGTAGATCCCAGGTCTGGTCAGCCAGCGCGTCGGCGGCCCTGCTCGCCTGTGCGCGGCCGGTGTCGTTGAGTGGGATGTCGGAAGAGCCCTGCAAGCGGCGTTGTGCGTTCCACTCGGTCTCGCCGTGCCGAATCAGCGCCAGGTAGGTCATGGTCGCCGCAGACTAACACCGGGCGGGGACGAGCGGTGCTGCGCGACTGGGTGATTCGACGGCACGTGTGCCCTCCGCTCGACATGGAGGGCACACGGCCGGCCGAACTCAGTTTTCGCAGGCGATTCCGTCGTTGTCCCTATCGAGGTGGGCGGCGTAGCCGGCCTCGCCCCGATAGAGCGGCGCCGCGCCGGCATTGCGGACCTCGGTGCAGTTCTTGTACGTCCGGTTCGGCTTCGCCGGCGCAGGGGGAGCAGGAGCGGGCGGCACGAACCGGGGCGCCGGCGCCGGCGCCGGTGCGGGTGCCGGTGCGGGGAACGGCGGCGGGGGAAGCAACGGGAGCAGGGGTTGGGCGGCGTCGGCGGATCCGCTGGTGATCATGGCTGCAACTTCGGGCGGCAGATACTCGGACAGTGTTGCCGCAGATGCGGCGGTCGGTGCGACCAATACCGCTGCGCACCCGAGTATCCCGACAGTGAGCCGTCGAACCATCATCGATCCTTCTCCATTTCATGAATTGTGAGAACTTGCACCATAGCGGACAAATCGGTCGGTTCTTCGGGAAGTCGGCGTGCGCAGCACCCGTCTGCCGTGTCGAAGCGTCCCGCCTCGATTTCTGGAACAGTGGAGTCCTGGAACTCGAGGAGGCTCGATGTCGGATGACCCGCAGGTCCCGGGCGATTACGAGACCGCGGCGCAACGCCGCGAGCGCATCTCGCTGCAGGTGCGACGGTGGAGCGAGGGCGCGTGGGTCGAGGCCCGGCTGCCGGTGCTGTCCGACGAGGCCGCCGTGCTGATCGCGGCGGGGCACGTCGACGTCGCCACGCGCGAGATCCTGGCCGAGCGGCGGCGGACGGGCCGGACCATCCCGTCGATCGGGGGCTTCGGTGCGCTCCGACGGCTCACCGACGAGCAGGCCCGGCTCGCGGGTCGGGCTGCGGAGCTGCGGCCGGGGCCCGTGCAGGCCGTGTTCACCTTCCGGGCCGCCGAGGTCGCCAAGCGGCTCGATCACCTGCGGTCGGCGCTGGTGCTCTCTACCACGCACTACGCGAGCGGGGTGCGTGCGATCCGGCGGGAGAGACGCGACGGGGTGCACCTGGAACCCGCCCAGCGGGAGGCGCTGTTCGCTGCGCTGCAACGGACCCCGGTGCCCGTCGCCTCGGGCGATCGCCCCGTCGATCAGGTGCGGAACGCGACCCTCGGCGCCGCAGCGGAGCGCGTCGCCGCGCTCACCGAGAGCACGCCGCTGGCCGGCTTCGGTCGCCGGGCCGCCGAGGCCCTCGCCCAGGGCGCCGCACCCGAGGGCGAGCGGTTCACTGACCGGTACGACACCCTGCTCTACCTGGCGGGCACGCTGTACGACCGGATCGACGGGTCGTCGGCCTGGCATTCGGAGCACTTCCTCATCCAGCGTGCCCAGCTGGACCTGGCGGACGAGCTGATCCAGATCGCGGCCGACACCGTGGCGCTGCGGGGGATCGGCGCCGAGCTCGCCGCGGCCATGCGGTCCACACGGGGCGAGGGTGCCCGCGCCCAGATCACGGCGCGGCAGACAGCGCTGGCGCCCGTGTGGCATCAGCTGGTCGAACGGGTCGCGGCGCTGGCCCGCATCGGCGACCTGCTCTCCCAGGCGGAGGAGCAGTTGCAGGCCATCGCCGCGGTGCAGCGGACGATGAGCCTCGATTCGAGGATCGACGACCTCATCGCGCGCTCGGGCAGCCGGGAACTCTCGGCGGAGAACACCCATCACGTCGGCGACCAGTTCGGTGGGGTCGAGGAGCTGATGGGGACGTATCAGAGCGTCCTGTACCGCGACATCCTGGCGCTGACGTCGCGCGCGGAACCGGGCCGCGGGCGGGACTGACCGTCAGGCCGTGGCCGCGACGAGGCGAAGGGCCAGTTCGGAATACAGGTCCGCGACCCGATCCGGTTCGGTGAAGCCGCCACCGGGGAACCATCGGCAGACGTCGACGCAGAGCGAGGTGATCGCGAGGGTCACGCCCTCGACGTCCGGCACGACGAACGAGCCGTCCGCGGCGCCCGCCTTGACGATCCGCTTGACGATCCGGTTCACGTCGCGGCGGAGGCCGATGATCGTGTGGTAGTGCTCGGGTGAGAGCGCGGTCAGCTCGTACTGCACCACCCGTCCGCGGGCGTGGTGCGTTGCATGCCACCGGGTGAAGGCGCCGACGACCGCGCGCAGCCGCTCGGTGGGTGGCGAGTCGACGGGATCGGCGTCGGTGAGCAGTTCGACGCACCGCTGGTGGCCCTCGTAGCTGATCGCGTAGAGCAGCTCTTCCTTGGACTTGTAATGCGGGTACATCGCGGCGGGGCTCAGGCCGAGGCGGGCGGCGATGTCGCGGGTGGTGGTCCCCCCGTAGCCGTTCTCGGCGAAGGCCTCCACGGCCGCGGCCCGGATCCGCGCGGCGGCCTTGGAGCTGCTCACCACGCCGGGTGTCTCGGCCGCCACCGATTCGCTCACCTTCGCCTCCGCTTCACGTTCTCGACCTTGACAACTCCCGCCAACGGGACAAGTATAAGCATGCGCTTAGGAAATGAGCGTGCGCTTAGTTCTGCGGTGCGCGCTCTCGGCTCGCCCCGTCCGCTTCGGCCGGCCGGGGTTCGGCGATCTGACACAGAAAGCACACAATGAACCTGAAACTCACCGACGAGGAACTCGCCTTTCGCGACGAGATGCGCACGTTCTTCACCACCCAGATCCCGGCCGACATCCGTGAGCGCGCCGCGCGTGGCGGTGAGCTGACCGCCGAGGATTTCAAGACCACCCAGGCGATCCTCAACGCCAACGGGCTCGCCGTGCCGAACTGGCCGGTCGAGTGGGGCGGCCGCGACTGGACGCCGGTACAGCGTCACCTGTGGCTGGACGAGATGCAGCTGGCCTCGGTGCCGGACCCGCTGGCGTTCAACGCCGACATGGTCGGACCGGTCATCGCGGCCTTCGGTTCGCAGGAGCAGAAGGAGAAGTTCCTGCCCGCGACCGCGAACCTCGACATCTGGTGGTGCCAGGGCTTCTCCGAGCCGGAGGCGGGCTCCGACCTGGCCTCGCTCAAGACCCGTGCCGTCCGCGACGGCGACGACTACATCGTCAACGGCCAGAAGACCTGGACCACGCTGGCGCAGCACGCGGACTGGATCTTCTGCCTGGTCCGGACCGACCCCAATGCCCCGAAGCGGCAGGCAGGCATCTCGTTCCTGCTCATCGACATGAAGACCCCCGGCGTCACCGTCCGCCCGATCAAGCTGATCGACGGCAGCTACGAGGTCAACGAGGTGTGGTTCGAGGACGTCCGCGTCCCGGCCGAGAACCTCGTCGGCGAGGAGAACGCCGGCTGGGGATACGCGAAGTTCCTGCTCGGCAACGAGCGCACCGGCGTCACCCGGGTCGGCACCTCCAAGGTGCGCCTGGCACGGGCCAAGGAGCTGGCGGCTCAGACCAAGGTCGGCGACGGCACGCTGCTGCAGGACCCGCTGTTCGCGGCGCGCCTCGCGGAGCTGGAGAACGAGCTGCTCGCGCTCGAGCTGACCCAGCTGCGGGTGGTCGCGGGCTCGGCGGACGGCAAGCCCAACCCGGCGTCGTCGTTGCTCAAGCTGCGCGGCTCGGAGCTGCAGCAGGCCACCACCGAGATTCTCATGGACGTCGCCGGCCCCGATTCGCTGCCGTTCGGCGCGGCCGACATCGAGTCGCCGTCCTGGGCGCAGCACGCCGCCCCGACCTACCTGAACTACCGAAAGGTATCCATCTACAGCGGATCGAGCGAGGTGCAGCGCACCATCATTGCCTCCTCGATCCTCGGATTGTGAGGCGCCGCAATGGACTTCGAACTCAATGACGAACAGGTCATGCTGCGCGACACGACCCGTGAGCTGCTCGGTCGCAGCTACGACGCCGAGAAGCGCAACGCCGTCACCGCCACCGACCTCGGCTGGAGCCGGGACGTGTGGAAGAGCTTCGCCGAGATCGGCCTGCTCGGTCTGCCGTTCGCCGAGGAGGACGGCGGGATGGGCGCAGGACCGGTCGAGACGATGGCCGTGATGAACGAGATCGGCCGCGCGCTGGCGCCGGAGCCGTACCTCGCCGTCCTGCTCGCCGGTGGGTTGATCGCCGACGCGGGCTCGGCCGACCAGCGTGCGCGCTACCTGCCTCGGGTCGCCGAGGGCACCGTGCTGCTGGCGTTCGCGCACGCCGAACCCGGTAGCCGCTGGCCCGCGAGCGTGGTCTCGACGACTGCCACCGCGCGGGGCGACGGCTGGGTCCTCACCGGGCGCAAGAACCCGGTGCTGCACGGCGACTGCGCCGACACCCTGGTCGTCAGCGCGACCCTGCCCGGCGGGGGAGTTGGCCTGTTCCTGGTCGACGCGGCCGCCGAGGGCGTGACGCGGCGTGGCTACGCCACCCACGACGGCTTGCGCGGCGCCCAGATCGAGTTCGCCGACGCACCTGCCGAGCAGCTCGGTGACGGCGGCGACGTCACCGCCGCGATCACCGCGTCCGAGGTGCGGGCGCAGGCCGCGCTGTGTGCAGAGGCCGTGGGTGCGATGGCGGAGACGCTGCGGCTGACCACGGAGTACCTCAAGCAGCGCAAGCAGTTCGGTGTTCCGCTTGCGAAGTTCCAGACCCTGACGCAGCGCGCGGCGGACATGTACGTCTCGCTGGAATTGGCGAGCAGCATGAGCCTGTACGCCACGATGTCCCTTGCGGACGGCGTGAAGGACCCGACGATCGCCTCGCGGGCCAAGCTGCAGATCGGGCGGGCCTCGCGGCACATCGGTCAGGAGGCCATCCAGATGCACGGTGGCATCGGCATGACCGCCGAGTACCCGGTGGGGCACTACGTCTCCCGGCTCGTCGCGATCGAGCACACACTGGGCAGCGCCGACGACCACCTGCGCGTGCTGGCGGGCACCGTCGCCGACCACGAGATGGTCAACGTCTCGCAGTAACCCGTAACGTCCGAGAGCCCCGACGACCCGTGCGGTCGGCGGGGCTCTCGGACGTCGGGGGTCAGCGGCTGAGCGTGGTGCGCATCATCATCACGTTGTAGTCGGACCAGGTCGTGGCCAGGAAGTACAGGTTCTCGCCCTCCGACCAGGGATGCATGTACGCGCCGTACAGGCCGGGCACTGTCGCGCCGCTGATCAGCGTTTCCGGTGCACTCCACGGCCCGGTCAGCACCGGCGCGGTCCGCATGACCAGCCCGTTCGATTCGTTGGAGTACAGCGCGATGAACTTGCCCAGGTAGGCGTTGTACTGGACCGACAGCTCGCTGACCCTGCCGTCCAGCACCGGCACCGCGACCGCCGGGTTGCCCACCACCCAGCGAGCGCCGTCCCAGTACTCATAGCCGGCGACGTTCAGGATCGAGGCTTCCGGGGTGCGGGAGAGCCGGGCCTGCCCGGAACGACCCGACGGGGTGCCGAAGTTGTAGATGAAGCCGTCGTGCTTGACGAAGGCGCCCATCTGGAAATTCTGATTTCCCGTCGCCGGGAGATTCGCCCGGGAGAGGGCGTCGTCGAGGACGTTCAGTCGCACCGATTCCGGCCGCGGCGTCCAGGTCTCGCCATTGTCTGTGGAGGTTGCGATCTGGGAGTAATTGGTGACCCATTCGCCGGGCGCCGCCCAGCTGCGGATGGACATGTAATTGATGTACTGCACCCCGTTGACGGAGATTCCGGTGGTCGGGATGACGGTGTGCTCGATGCCGGGGATCTTCTTGCTCGGGAGGAATTCCTTCGAGTGGTTCGGTCGGTCCAGCGGCGAGCTGTCGATGCTCATCCCGTCGCCGAGTTCGCGGTCGGAGCTGCGGAAGAGCACGTTGCTCCGCCAGTCGCCCACCAGCCCTTCGCACAGGGGAGCCTGGCTGAGCCCAGTGGTGTCGCCGAACGCGGTGAGGACCTGGCCCGCGCCGTTGTCCCACATGATGCCGAGATCGGTGCCGACCACGTTGAACCGCCGCGCGGTGTCGTTGGGGCCGTTCATACCGGTGACATGCTCGATCGCCCGGGTCTTGCCCTTCAGGTTGGGGAGCCGCCCGTCCTGGCCGTTCAACCACGGGATCGGGTTGCCCGCGCCGCCCGTGCTTCCGAACCCGCTGCTCCCGCCGCTGCCGGTACCGCCGCAGAACAGATCCGCCGCCCCGGCGGGAGCGCCGATGGCGAGTACCGCGGTCGACGCCACGGTCGCGGCGAGGGACAGCATCAGGTACTTGGGGGTCCGGGTCATCGGTTGGGCCTTCCCTCTCGATTCTGTTTAACGGCCGAACTTCAATCGCGGCCGCTGACAATCTAACGAAGCGGGAGAAAAGCGGTCGTGCCCTTGGATAACCGTTCGGACAAGACTTCCGAATTGCCTGCGAGGTAGGCGAAGGTCTCGATTTGGATAACGGCGCCGCGCCTATCGGGATTGTCTGCCACGTGCCGCTAGCGTTTCGTGCGGAAATGCGGCTCAGGAGTCTTACGCACCCGAGAGGCGTAATTCTCGACGAAGCAGATACCAAGACGGTGGCTCGCGTGCGGGCGCCGAAGAACCTCCGAGTAGGTGTTCGAGCATGACCACAATCGCCCCTCCCGCCCTCAAGACCCTCAGTGTCTGTGTCTTTGTGACCGGGCTCGTCGGCGCCGCCATCGGCATCTACGGCCTGGATGTCGAGGTCGCGGTGCTGTGGCTCATCGTCGCGTCCGTCTCCGGGCTCTACCTGCTGAAGCTGCGGGCGGAGTCGCACGGTCGGCTCGAGCGCCCCGCGCGCTCCCGTCGCACCATTGCCTAGTCGCCCACGTGAAGGTGCACGCACCTGGCCTCGTGTGATGCGAACGGTGGGCGTTGACCTCGCGGCGGAGCCGGGGAAGACGGCGGTTGCGGTGATCGCGTGGTCCGAGGGCGCGGCGAGTGTCGAGAGCCTGCGGCTCGGCGTCGGCAACGCGGAGATCCTCGAGGCCGGACGCGGCGCCGAGCGAACCGGGATCGACTCGCCCTTCGGGTGGCCCGAGGCGTTCGTTCGGTTCCTGAACGAACACGACGCAGGCACCCTCTCGGGCACCAACAAACTGGAGAGCAGGGACGGCCGCAGGCCGCTGGCGATGAGACACACCGACCTCGTCGTCCGTGCGTCGACAGGGCTGTCCCCGCTCAGCGTCTCCGCCGATCGCATCGCGCACGTTGCGTTTCGCTGCGCGGGCCTGCTCGCCGAGCTTCGAGAGAGTGGTGTCGAGGCCGGCCGGGTCTCGGGACGCGCGGTCGAGGTGTACCCGGCCGCTGCGCTACTCGGGTGGGGTCTGCCTGCACGTGGCTACAAGGGACTGGCGAACAGGGCGGCACTCACCCAACTCGTGACCGGCTTCGGTGAGGCGGCGCCGTGGCTGGACCTCGGAGCGGGGGAGCGCTTGTGTCGGGAATCCGACGACGCCTTCGACGCGGTGGTGGCCGCCGTCGTGGCCCGCGCGGCGTCACTCGGCAAGACGACGCTGCCCGATGACGAGGATCGGGCGGTGGCGGAGCGGGAGGGGTGGATTCACCTGCCGAATTCGCCGCTGGAAACGCTCCGCGGCACCCGAATCTGACGACCGAATGCCGATTACCGCTTCCGACCAGGCGTTTTGGTGTTCTGAGGTTTGTCGCGTAACTTTTGTCGAGTCAGAGCGACACGGACACCGACCCGGCCGAGAGGCGCGGGACACGAGGTTGGACGTAGGCGCCAGACAATCCTAGAAGGTGTAGCCGGTTTCGATCGGTTCTTCTTCGACTGCCTTCTTGGTGTGGCGGGGCCGGTTTTGACCGGGTCTGCTCGGTGAGATAGGCTGGAACAGTTGCCCCGGAGCGGCCGAGAACGTGTTTCTTGGTGGTGATGGTGTGTGCGTGTTCTTTGAGAACTCAACAGTGTGCCGATGA